>JADHVZ010000008.1 GCA_016783745.1 Candidatus Omnitrophota bacterium
TTTTGACGATGTGTCCGAATGCATCGTAAAAAGAAACACGATAAAGAAGCGGAAGAAACCGATATTAATAAGAAAACCGGAGAGAAAGATTGCTTGATTGAAGCAATGTTGATATTAAGCTGAGGTTACGAAAGGTTACGTAAGGTTACAAAGTCCCGGGTTGTTGGTTGTTCATATATCGTTAATCGTTTATCGTTGATCGTATATCGTTTTTGTTGATGTCCTTCACCGGATTTGTACGATTGACGATTGACGATATACGATAAACGAATTACGAGCGTTTCTGCGAAATAACAAACAAGTCGAGAGCACAGGTAATATTTATAAAGCGAGAGAATGATCAACATTGCTTAACACAGGTGATATATGGCTAAAGTCAAAAACACGGCGTGTATAATACTGGCAGCGGGAAAAGGAACGCGCATGAGATCATCCCTGCCAAAAGTCCTGCACAAGATATGCGGCAAGACCATGATAGAGCATGTCTTAAAGCTTGCGGAGCCTTTCGGTTTTAAACCGACTATTGTTGTAACGGGCTACAAGGGCAAGGATGTGGCAAAGGCCGCTAAAGGAGCGGCGAAGATCATCAACCAGAAAAAACAGCTTGGTTCCGCGGATGCCGTTATGAGCGCTGAAGCGGCGATCTCAAAGTTTAGCGGCGATGTTATCGTTATGTACGGCGATATTCCCCTGATAAGACGGGAGACTCTAAAGCAGGTCCTCCTCCGTCACAAAGCGAAAGGCGCCGCCTGTACGCTGCTTACGGCAAAACTCAGGGATCCATCGGGTTATGGAAGAGTCTTGCGGGATGAGAATAATGAAGTGGTAAGCATAATCGAGGAAACAGATCTTTCTTTTAATGACAGGGCGGTAAATGAGACAAATGTAGGGGCTTATTGCTTTGACGGCAAGGCTCTTTTTGAGGCGCTAAAGGAAGTCAAGATCAACAAAAACAAGAAAGAGTATTATCTCACCGACGTTATATCTATCCTAAAGAATAAAGGCCTGAAGATAGAGGCCTTCTCTACGAAAAATGAAGATGAAGGAATGGGCATCAATTCAAGAGGTGAGCTTGCGGCAGCCGAAAGGGTGGCGCGCAGCAGAGTGTTAGAAAAATTCATGGATCACGGCGTGACCATAGAGGATCCATCCACTACATATATAGATCCAGGCTGCGTAATAGGCGCTGATACCCTGATAAGGCCTTTTACCATGATCGAGGAAAACGTAAAGATAGGGCAAAACTGCGCGGTTGGGCCCTTCGCGCGTTTAAGGGCCGGCACCAGGTTGTCCGACGGCGTTGAGGTAGGAAACTTTGTGGAGGTCGCCAGAAGCTATGTGGGCGGCGGGACAAAAATAAAACACCATTCCTATATCGGGGATAGCGTGATAGGAAAAGACGTGAACGTGGGCGCGGGCACCATAACCGCTAACTACGACGGAAAAAATAAAAATAAGACTATTATAAAAGACGGCGCGTTCATAGGAAGCGGAACGATATTAGTGGCACCGGTCACTGTGGGTAAAAAAGCGGTGACAGGAGCCGGAGCCGTGCTTACCAGGAAGACAAAAGTCCCGGATTCATCCGTGATCGTAGGAATCCCGGGCCGGATCTTAAAAAAGTAAAAGGAGCGGGCTATGAAAAGACACGAGGTGCTGTTGTTCACGGGCAATTCCAACAAAAAGTTGGCTAAGGAGATATGCGCTAACCTTGGAATGCCTCTCGGCAACGCTTTAGTGGGAAGGTTTAGCGAAGGCGAGATAAAGGTCAAGATCAACGAAGATGTCCGAGGTAAAGATGTTTTTATAATACAATCTATATGCCCCCCCGTTAACGAAAATCTTATGGAACTGCTTATACTTATAGACGCGCTAAAACGTTCTTCGGCCTGGAGGATCACGGCCGTGATACCTTATTATGGTTATGCCAGACAGGACAGAAAAGACCAGCCGCGCGTACCGATAACGGCTAAGCTGGTAGCCAATCTTCTGACGGCGGCCGGGACGAAGAGGGTCCTTACCATCGATCTGCACGCCGGCCAGATCCAGGGTTTTTTTGATATCCCCCTCGATCATCTTTTTGCCATAAACGTGGTGGCGGATTATTTTATAAAACACAGACCTAAGAATCTTGTGGTTGTTTCGCCGGATGTCGGCGGCATAAAAATGGCAAGGGCCTATGCCAAGAGATTGAGAGCGGGCCTGGCCATAGTCGACAAAAGGCGCGTCAACGACAAAAAGACGGAAGTGATGTTCATCATGGGTGAGGTAAAGGGGAAGAACTGCCTTCTCGTAGACGATATCATCGCGACGGCGAGTTCGCTGGTAGAAGCGGCCCAGGCGCTTAAAAATAACGGAGCGAAGGATATTTTCGCGGCCATCACGCACCCTATACTTTCGGGTCCGGCAATAGACAGGATCAAGAAATCCGCCATCCAGAAACTGGTTGTGACTAATACAATACCTGTCCGCAGGGACAAAATAATCCCCAAGATAGAGGTTTTATCGGTAGCGTCTCTGCTGTCCGAGGCGATCGACAGAATACATAATGAAAAATCTATCAGCGTTCTATTTGACAAGTTCCCGGGACTGGGATGAGAAGGAGAAAACAAATATGGAAAGAATACAACTTAAAACACAGGTAAGAGAGGATACCGGAAAAAGGCTTACAAAGCTGTTACGTAAGGAAGGCCTTGTTCCGGCGATAGTCTACAAAGAGGGCAAAGACACTATACACATAGGGATCAGCGAAAGGGAGCTGCGGCGCGCCATCCACACAAAAGCGGGCGCTAACGTAATCATCAATCTCAAGATCGAGGACGGGCCAAAGAACAAGGATGAAGACCGTGTTGTGATCATCAAAGAGATCCAGCATCACCCCATAAGAGAGCAAATACTGCATATCGATTTTCAGGAGATCTCCCTGACGGAAAAACTAGAGGTGAGTGTGCCTATACGCATAAAGGGCGAAGCCGAAGGTGTCGTAAAAGACGAGGGTGTCATGGAACACATCCTCTGGGAAATAAAAGTGGAATGCCTGCCCACAGAGATTCCCGCGAAAATAGAAGTGGAAGTGGGACATATGAAAATAGGCGATTCTATACTTATAAAGGATATCCAGGCGCCGCCCGGAGTCAAGATACTGGAAGATGAGGGGCAGACAGTTATATCGGTAGTACCGCCGTACGTGGAAAAGCCGGCCGAAGAAGGTGTCGAAGAGGCGATAGAGCCTGAGCTTATCAGGGAAAAGAAGGAAGAAGAAGGAGAAGAAGGCGCAGGGGAAGCGGCGCCGGAAGAGGAAAAGAAGTAGTGAAGCTGGTAGTGGGTCTTGGCAATCCCGGCGAGAGATACAAAAACACAAGGCATAACATCGGCGCTAATGTCGCCAAGAAGTTCGCGAAGCTGCATAATATAAGCCTCAGGAGGCAAAGATATCTTTCGCATTTCGGCGAAGGTAAGGTAGGCGGCGAGGATGTAAAAATAATACTCCCTCTTACTTATATGAATCTCTCCGGAGAGGCTGTTGGTTCGATAGTAAAGGATAAGAAAATAGCTCTTTCAAGCATACTGGTGATATGCGATGATGCCGATCTGGAGCTGGACACCTTGAGGTTAAGGCCTAAAGGGTCAAGCGGAGGCCATAAAGGACTGCGTTCTATAATCGAACACTTGAAGAGCGATTCATTTCCGCGCCTGAGAATAGGCATAGGCAAGGCAGGAGATCTTAAGGATCATGTGTTATCGCCTTTCGGAAAGTCAGAAGCAGATCTGGTGGAAGGGATCGAAGCCATGGCATCCGAAGCGGTCGTCTGCTGGATTACAAAAGGCATAGAAAAGGCCATGAGTACCTATAATGCCGGTAGATCGGCATAAGGTGAGCTTTGAATTTCCTTGCCTAACTAATATAGTATATGAGATAATATACGCCACGACAAAGCACAAATCAAGGAGGTATTTACATTGAATAAGTATGAAGTGATCATCATATTCAAAGGGGACCTGAGCGAGGAACAGCTTGAGAAAGAATACGCGAAAGCCGAAGAGTCTATTAAGAAGCACGAAGGTAAGGTAGAAAAAAGCGAAAAGTGGGGCAAGAGGAAGCTTACTTTTGAGATCGACAAGTTCCGCGACGGCTTCTTTTTGTATCTGCTCTTTAATACCCTTCCTCAGTCAATAAAGCCTTTAACCGAAGCTTTTAAGCTTGATAATAATATTTTAAGAGCTCAAGTCATAAGAATGGAAAAATAACGGTGGTGCAAAATGGCTAATTTTAACAAGGTTTTACTGATAGGTAATTTGACGAGAGATCCGGAACTGAGATATATCCCGAGCGGCACAGCAGTGGCGAACTTCAGCCTCGCCACTAACAGGGTATATGTTACCTCATCCGGAGAAAAGAAGCAGGAAGTATGTTTTGTCAGGATAGTGGCCTGGGGTAAAATGGCCGAGACCTGCGGGGAGTATCTTTCAAAGGGAAGCCCTGTATTCATAGAAGGAAGGCTGCAATACCGTTCATGGGAAGGCACGAACGGTGAAAAGAGAAACACCCTCGAGGTAAAGGCCGAGAGAGTGCAGTTTTTAGGCAGAGCAGGAAAGGCGGGCGCGCCCCAAAAGGGAGAAAAAACAGCGCCTGAGGCGGTAGAGGATATAAATCTGGATGCGGGCTCACCTGAGCCGAATTTAGACGGAAAGGAAAAATCCGGAGGAGCCGGTAGTGACGAGGTTCCTTTTTAATCAAGAATAACACATGGAGTAGTTATGATAGGAAGAAAATTTCAAGCAGGAACAGGTAAAAGAGCGGGAGCAGGTAGGGCCGGCGGTAAGGATATGGCCGGCGGTAAGGATAGGGCCGGCGGTAAAGGCAAGGACAGGGGAAAAGGAGTGGCAGACCGTAAAAAGAAACCTTTCTACATGCTTAGAAAAAAGGTATGCAGGTTTTGTGAGGACAAAAAGGCTCCGGTCGATTACAAAGATACCGCAAAACTACAGAAATATTTAACCGAGAGGGGTAAGATAATACCGTCGCGCATATCCGGTAATTGCGCGAGGCATCAGAGGGAACTGGCGCGGGCGATAAAAAAAGGCCGCGCGATCTCACTCCTTCCGTATGTAACGGAGTAAAACAGAGGTAGCTATAATGAAAGTGATATTACTGGACGATATAGAGAAGATGGGCTCGCTGGGTGATGTAGTGGAAGTTAAAAAAGGCTTCGCGCGTAATTTTCTTTTTCCGAGAAAACTCGCTATAGAGGCGCTTGATAAGAACCTGAAGGTACTTGAGGAAAGAAAAAGAAAGCGGGCACAGCAGATCGCCAAGGTAAAACAGGAGACGGTAGAGCTCGGAAAGAAGATCTCGGGCATCTCATGCACCATTCCTATGACAGCGGGGGAAGAGGATAAACTATTTGGCTCGGTCACGACTGAGCTTGTAGCCGAGGCGCTTGCGGCCGAAGGCGTGAATATAGATAAAAAGCAGATAACTCTCCCGGAGTCCATACGTAAGTTAGGCGTATATCAGGTCGAAGTAAGGCTTGACCCGGAAGTCACCGTATCGACAAAGATCTGGGTAGTCAAGAAGTAACAGACAGGCGTAAAACTGATCTATGGCTGAAAATAGGGTAACTACTAAAAACTTGCCTCTGGAAAAGATCCCGCCTCAAAACATAGAAGCGGAGATCGCTGTTCTGGGCTCGATGCTGATAGAAGAGCAGGCTATAGCGAAAGCTCTCGAGGAAATAGACGAAGGCAGCTTTTATAAAGATGCCCACCGCATGATATTTAAGACTATTACGGAGCTATTCGGCAAAAGTTCAGTCGTGGATTCAGTCACGATCATAGAGGAGCTGAGGAAGAAGGGGCGGCTTGATGAAGTCGGAGGGGCCCCTTACATAATCGGGCTTACTTCATCCATCCCTACGGCGGCTAACATCGAGTACTATGCTAAGATCGTTAAAGAAAAGAGCATCATAAGGCAGCTTATAAATAACGCCACCGAAATAGTGCACGATTGTTATGAATCTACCAGTGACGCCAATAAGATACTTGATAAGGCGGAAAGCCGGATCTTTGAGATAACCTCTAAAAAACTTGATCAGAGATCATCGATACATCTGAAGGATATAATCAAAGACAGCATAGAGATCATAGACAGCCTGTACCAGAGGAAAGAGAATATAACCGGCATCCCTACGGGCTTTCATGAGTTCGATATCATTACAGCGGGACTGCAGTCCTCAGATCTGATCATCATAGCCGGCAGGCCGTCCATGGGCAAAAGCGCTCTAGCGACCTGTATTGTAGAGCACGCAGGGATAATAGAAAAGATACCCGTTGCTTTCTTCAGTCTTGAAATGTCAAAGGAGCAGCTTGTGCAGAGGATGCTGTGTTCGCATGCCAAGGTCAACGCACAAAGAGTAAGGACCGGCTTTCTTTCACAGGCCGACTGGCCCCGCCTTGTAAATACAGCGGGAAAATTATCGGAAGCCCCCATTTTTATAGATGATACGCCATCGCTTGGCGTTCTTGGATTACGCGCGAAGGCCAGGCGCCTTAAGGCGCAGTATGATATAAAACTTATAGTAGTCGACTATCTCCAGCTGATGCAGGGGCCGGCCGGAGCCGAGAACAGGCAGCAGGAGATATCGGAGATATCCCGGGCGCTGAAAGCGCTTGCCAGAGAACTACGCGTTCCGCTGATAGCGGTAAGCCAGCTTTCGAGAGCCGTCGAGCAGAGGGCTGATCACAGGCCTATGCTTTCCGATCTGAGGGAATCCGGAGCCATAGAGCAGGACGCCGATGTAGTCATATTGTTATTGAGGGAAGAGTATTATAATCCCGGCCTGGAGGATAAGAAGGGACTGGCGGAGCTTATTATCGCGAAACAACGTAACGGCCCGACGGGCAGCGTGAACCTTGCTTTTATAAGCGAATATACGCGTTTTGAAAACCTATCCAGAAGAGAGGATGTGTAATGCGTCGAAAAGTATTATTTTTTACGGCATTGATCCTATTTTTCATGAGCGTAGGCCACTTTGTATCTGCTCAGTCACAACCGGGCAAGAGTGTAAAGGAGATCAGGATAGTAAACAATAAAAGCGTTTCCAGCTCGACTATCCGCGCGAAATTGAAGACATCTGAAGGCCTGGTATTCTCGCAGGACACTCTAAGCGAGGACCTTAAAAGGTTATATGGTCTTGGCTTTTTCGAGGATATTGTGATAGATGTAGAGGAAGAGGAAGATGGTTATATAGTCAGCTTCATGGTCATGGAAAAACCCGTCATAGAATCTGTTATTTTCGAGGGCAATAAGATTATTAAGGAAAAGAAGTTGAGAGAAGAGATAAGCTCTCAGGAAAATGATATGCTTGACCGCTCGAAGCTGAACCGCGATCTGGTGACGATACGCAAATTTTACGAAGGGCAGGGGTTTCAGCTGGCAAATGTGGATTATGACGTCCATGTGGACGAAGGGTTGAACAGGGCTAATCTTAAATTCAGGATAAGTGAGAAGCAGCGTATTAGAGTTAAAAAAATAAAGTTTTTCGGAAATTATTCCTTGCCGGATAAAGACCTTAAAAAGATCATGGTCACAAAGACAGAATTCCTGTTTTTTATCCAGCCCGGTTATTTTAAGGCTGAAGAATTTGATGCCGACATCAAAAGGATAGGGGCATATTACCGGGATAACGGTTTTCTGGATGTGAAAGTGATCCCGGAGCTGGATTACAGCGATGACGGCACGGATATGTACATATCCGTTAATATTGAGGAGGGGAAAAGGTATCTGGCGGGCGATATCGGGCTATCGGGTAATACGCTTTTCGATGATCATGATGTTCTGGCTGAAGCCAAAAGCGAAAGCGGGAAGTACTTTAGTGAAAGTATGATCATGGAGGATAGTGTAGGCATACAACAGTATTACTTTGACAGGGGCTATATGGACTGCGATGTGGATATCGACAGGTCACTAGATCCCGCGACGGGAAACATCGACGTTACTTACGGAGTGGATGAAGGCGAACTTATTTATGTAGATAAAGTGAAGGTACGGGGCAATAATAAGACCAGAGACGTCGTCATAAGAAGAGAATTACGGGCATATCCGGGAGAACCTTTCCGCGGCGCTGAGATAAGAAGAAGCAAGGAAAGGCTTTATAATCTCGGTTTTTTTGAAGAGGTCGTACTGGATACCGAACCCGGAAGCGGCCCTGGCCAGAAGGATCTTGTCGTGACCGTAAAGGAGGCGAAGACGGGAGAGTTTTCCTTCGGCGGCGGATACAGTTCCGTGGATAAACTTTTAGGATTTGTGCAGATCAACCAGAGAAATTTTGATGCCGTGAATTTTCCTACGTTTACCGGCGGCGGCCAGAACCTGAATGTAAGGGCCGAGCTTGGAAGCGTGAGGCAGAATTATGTAGTCAGCTGGACCGACCCCTGGATATTAGGATATCCGCTTTTATTCGGATTTGATGTTTTTCAAACTGAGCACAAAAAGACCACTGATGCAGGCTATTATTTCAGTGAGAAAAGGCTCGGCGGTGACCTGCGGCTGGGGAAAGAATTCACGGAATATCTGAAGGGCGATGCCATGTATAAGATCGAACAGATAGATATATCAGAAGTTCCTGAAGATGCCGCGGAGTCCATAAAAGAAGAAGAGGGAAAAAACTGGCTGAGCAGGCTGGCGCTGTCTCTAAACTATGATACGCGGGATAATGTATTTACACCTACGCAGGGTTTTACAGTGGGAGCGACGCTGGAAAATACCGGAGGGTTCCTGAGCGGCAGCAAGGATTTTGTAAAATACGGGTTCGGCGGCTCTAAATATTTTAGTTTTTTCGATAAGAAATTGGTGCTCCAGCTTTCCAGCAGTTTATATTTCGCGGATAGTTACGGGGACACTGATAAGCTTCCCATATATGAGCGTTATTACGCGGGAGGAGCTAATTCTATAAGAGGTTATAAGGAGCGGCATGTCAGCCCGAGGGACGATGATACCAATAACCCTATCGGCGGTAATGTACGTTTTCTGAATAGCGCGGAAGCGCAGTTTCCTCTGGTAGAGAAGATGATAAAAGGAGCGGTTTTTATAGACGGCGGCGAGGTATGGAAAGACACCTCGGATGCTTTCACCAGTAATCTGAAATTCGGCACAGGGGTAGGCGTAAGGGTAAAGACGCCGCTTGGCCCTGTCAAGCTGGATTACGGATGGCCGCTCTCTGACAATCATGATGATGAGAAGACAGGCCGTTTTTATTTTTCCATGTCGCACGGATTTTAAAAATCAGGAGGATATGATGAAAGGATTAAAAGTTTGTGTTTGTATTTTAGCCGTTGCCGCTGTCGCGGCGGCAAGTTTTTTCGCGAATGCCCAAGAGGCAGATAAGCAGGAGCAAAAAATAGGGTACATCAACCTTGGTAAGACCTTTGATGAATATGAGAAGACCCAGCAATATGAAAAATCTCTCGGCGAAAAGAGCGACAAGAAAGAAAAGGAACGGGAGAAGCTGGTCGATGACATTAAAAAATTGAAGGATGAGATGATCCTTCTGAGTGAAAAGGGAAAGGTCGATAAACAGGAAATCGTCGATGATAAAATAAAGGAGCTCCAGGATTTTGACAAAGAGACAAGGGACGAATTAAAGAGCGAACGCGACGATATAGTGAGGAATATCTTAAGAGAGATCGACGGTGTTATTCAGGATTTCGGTAAGCAGAACGCCTTCAGTGTCATACTTAATGACAGAATACTTGTTTACGGAAACAAGGCTATAGATATAACCGAGAAGATTATCGGCATATTGAACAGCGGGAAGAAAGACTGAAGAGTAAAATGTCATATACAGTCAAACATATAGCGGAATTCATAGGCGGAGAGTTGAAAGGCGACGGCGGAATAAAGATAAGCGGCGTCTCAAGCGTTGACGACGCCAGAGAAGGTGAACTTATCTTTGTCGAAAGCCCGAAATATAAGGAAAAAGCGAAGGGAACCAGGGCGTCCTGCATCGTAGCTTCTTTTGACATCGAAGGTGTAGATAAACCTGTGATAAAATGCAAAAATCCGTCTTTGGCCATGACAAAAATTATTGATAAGATCTTTCCGCGCGCAGTGACCCATCCTGAAGGACTGCATTCAAGCGCTTTGATCGGCAAAGACGTGAAATTAGGCAGTGGTGTCTCCATAGGCGCGAATGCCGTAATAGGCGACGGCGCTGCCATAGGGGACGGAAGTATTATATATCCTCTCGTGTATATAGGAAGCGGCGCGGTAATAGGAAAGAACTCCCTTATATATCCCAATGTCACTATCCGCGAGGGCGTTTGCATAGGAGATAATGTTATCATACACAGCGCTTCGGTTATAGGCGCTGACGGGTTCGGCTACGTCAGGGACGGAGAAAGATTTGTTAAGATCCCTCAGATAGGTATTGTGGAGATCAAAGATGACGTTGAAATAGGGGCATGTGTGGCTATTGACAGGGCAAGGTTCGGCAAGACGGTTATAGGAAAAGGGACAAAAATAGATAACCTTGTTCAAATAGCGCATAATGTTAAAATAGGAGAAAATTGCATAGTCGTGGCCCAGGTCGGTATATCAGGCAGCGTCAATATAGGTAAAGGCGTTATGCTGGGGGGGCAAGCCGGTATAACTGACCATATTGAGATAGGAGACAACGCCATGGTGGCCGCCAAAAGCGGTATCACGAAATCCGTTCCGCCAAGGACTATAATGAGCGGCATACCGGCAAGGCCGCATAATGTAAGCAAAAAATTAGTAGCCCACATCGATAATTTACCTAAAACCGCTGAAAGGCTTGATAGGCTTGAAAAGAAATTAGAAAAGCTTTTAGCAATTGATAATGAACTTAAACCCTGACACCCTGACACCCTGACACTTAATATGAGATATCAAAGAACAATAAAAAACCCCGTCACACTAAAGGGCAAGGGCATTCATAGCGGTGATGATGTAACGCTAACGATAAAAAACGCGCCTGCAGATACAGGCATAATTTTTTTCAGGAGCGACCTGAAGCAAAAACCGGCCATAGCTGCCAATGTGTCAAACCTGGCTGACTATTCCGGCGATCTCAGATGCACGTCGCTAGAAAAGAACGGGACATCAATCAATACTATAGAGCACCTGATGGCCGCGCTCAGCAATCTGAACATCGATAATGCTGCCATTGAGATCGATAATCAGGAATTGCCGGCGATGGACGGCGGCGCCCTGGATTACACACTTAATATCAAAAAAGCGGGGATCCTGGAGCAAGATAAGGAAAAAAAAGAATTTTATTTAAGGGAAGCGGTATGGTGCCGTGAGGGTGACGCGCTGCTTACGGCGGTCCCGAGTGAGAGCCTTAATATATCATATCTGCTTAAATACGACGGCTTATCATATATGACACAGTGCGCGGATTTCTCATTCGCCTCGATCGAGGAGAGAGAAGAATTATTCACTAAAGAGATAGCTCCGGCCCGGACGTTTTGCCTGGAAAAGGAACTCGCGCACATACTGGAGAGGGGACTGGGTAAAGGCGGTGACTACAAGAATTCGCTGGTGCTGAACGCTCAGGATGGAAATCCCGTCGGAAATGAATTTAAGTTTATAAATGAACCTGCGCGTCACAAGGTGGTGGACCTGCTCGGAGACCTTGCTCTTCTCGGAGCGGATATAAAAGCGCACATCATAGGGATAAGAAGCGGACATTCATTAAACAAGGAACTTTTAAAAAAGCTGGAAAAACGGTTACATGCGGAGTAGTCATGGAAAGAGACGCCAGGCTTAGGGCAGGCGAAGTCGTAAAATCCGGGGACGGGACTCTTAGTTTGGAGGATATAAAGAGAATATTACCGCACAGAGATCCGTTCTTATTTGTTGACAAGGTCATCGAGACCGGGGTAGATAAAAGAATAGTAGGCATAAAGAAAATAACGGGTGAGGAATATTTTTTTAAAGGCCATTTTCCGGGCAGGCCGATATTGCCGGGCGTAATAATGATAGAAGCAATGGCGCAGCTTAGCGGCATACTTCTGCTGAATAAAGAGGAGTGTCTGGAGCGGGGCGCTTATTTTATAGGCGTAAATAATGTGAGATTCAGAAAGGCCATAATACCGGGTGATGAATTGAGATTAGAAGCGGAGATCGTCAAGATGAGGACCCGCTTAACTAAGGTGCACAGCGCTGTAAAACTCGGGGACGAGGTAATCTGTGAAGCCGATTTCATGTTCGGCTTCGGTTCGTGACATAGATATGGGAAAAGTCGAGAGGATCGGACTATTGGCCGGCGGCGGCGAGCTTCCGGTTATTTTCGCGGATGAAGCCAGAAAAAAAGGCGCTAAAGTAGTCGCGTTCGCGGCACGCGATATAACCTCCCGCGAGCTTGACGCCCATGTAGATAAAATATACTGGATAGACTTACGGGAGACAAAAAAGCTCCCGTTATTATTTTTGACTAACAGGATAAAGAACCTGGTCATGATAGGGAAAATAGAAAAAAGTGTTCTTTTTAACAAGGATCTCTCGGAAAGCGGGGAGATAGGCTCTTTACTTAAGGATACCGAGAACAGGACGGACGATTCGCTCATGAGAAAGGTATCCCAGATCGCAGGGCGCTTTGGCGTAAAATTCCTGGACCCTGCGGATTTCCTTTCTGATTTCATGCCGGAAAAAGGCACGTTGACCGAAAGAAGCCCCACGCCTCAGGAGTGGGATGACATAGAGTTCGGCAGGGATATGGCCAGGTCTTTAGGAAAACTGGATATAGGGCAGACTGTCGTGATCCGCGATAAGGCTGTCCTTGCCGTAGAAGCGATCGAAGGGACTGATGAAGCGATAAAACGCGGAGGCAGGTATTCAGGCGCCGGCGCGGTAGTAGTAAAGATGATAAAGCCCGGGCAGGATACGCGCTTTGATATTCCGACCGTAGGAAAAAAGACGATAGATTCTATGGTAGAATCTAACGCGAATGTGCTTGCGATCGAAGCTGAAAAGACATTTTTTATCAACAAAGAAGAATCGATCAAAAAAGCTAACGAGCACAATATCGCTATAGTCGCTATATAGTATGATGAAAGAGATAAACATGGATCCCATAGTGAAAGATCTGACGGGTTTCATAAAGAAGGCCGTGCATGGCGCCGGCTTCAAAAGGGTCATACTGGGGCTTTCGGGCGGGGTAGATTCGGCTACTGTGGCGCATCTCTCGAAAGAAGCTCTCGGTTCGGAAAATGTTGTCGCTGTCCTTATGCCTTACGGTGATATAGATCCGAAGAGCATTGAATGCGCGGATCTGGTGATCGATGCCCTGAAAATAAAAAAATACAAAGTTGACATAGCGCCCATGGTGGATGCCTATTTTAAGAATTTTCCGGATGCGGATGAGCTGAGACGCGGAAACAAGATGGCCCGCGAACGCATGGCCGTCCTGTATGATCTGTCCAAGAAAGAGAGCGCGTTAGTCATAGGATCCGGCAACAGGACAGAAGGGCTTTTAGGCTACTGTACTTTATATGGTGATAGCGCGTGGGCACTGAACCCGCTTGCCTGTTTGTATAAAACCCGGGTATATATGCTAGCCCGGCATCTGGGCGTTCCCGAGCCTGTTATAAAGAGGAGGCCGACAGCGGGCCTGTGGAGCGGACAGGCCGATGAAGATGAGCTTGGTTATAGTTATAGTGATATCGACAGGCTTTTACCGCTTATGGTAGATGAGGGATTTTCCGACGAAAAGCTTCAGCGGGAAGGCTTCGATAAAAAATTTATAAGTGACATAAAAGACCGCATAAAGAAATCGGAATTTAAAAGGAAACCTGCGCTAATACCGGGAGATGTATCATGAAGACAAACAAGGAAGTCCTTGCTTATGTAAAGAGAAAGAAGATCGCGAATATCCAGCTCTGGTTTACGGATATTCTGGGTAACCTTAAATGCTGCGTGATAACCGATAGCGAGCTGAAGGCCACCCTTGACCACGGAAAAGGCTTTGACGGGTCAAGCGTTACCGGATACGCGGAAGCTGAGGAAAGCGATATTCTTGCGAAACCAGATATAAGTACATTTAAACTTGTACCCTGGGAGGGCAAAAAGGAACCCGTGGCAAGGATGTTCTGCGATGTGCTTACCCCTGAGGGAGAGCCGTACGCCGGCTGCCCGAGGTATGCCCTGAAAAGAAATCTGGCAAGGGCAAAAAAGATGGGTTTCACTTTCTACGTAGGCCCGGAGCTCGAATATTTTTATTTTAAGAGAAAAGATAAACCGGAGATACTCGATGAAGGAAGCTATTTTGACCTGGTGCCCAATGATGTCGCAAACGGCCTGCGGAAAGAGACCGTAAAGATGCTTGAGGAAATGGACATATGCGTTGAGACAAGCCATCATGAAGTCGCCCGTTCCCAGCACGAGATAGATCTGAAATATTCGGAAGCCCTGGAAATGGCCGATACTGTCATGACTTACAAGATGATAGTAAAAGAGGTGGCCCAGCAGCATGGTTATCATGCCTCGTTTATGCCTAAGCCGCTTTTCGGAGAGAACGGAAGCGGGATGCATACACATCAGTCACTCTTTAGGGGGAAAAGAAACGCCTTTTTTGACAAGAAGGATAGATATAACCTGTCAAGGACAGCGAAGCAGTTTATAGCGGGACAGCTTAAGTATGCCAGAGAGTTTTGCTCTTTAACAGCCCAGTGGGTAAATTCCTATAAGAGGCTTGTGCCGGGTTATGAGGCGCCTGTATATATTTCCTGGGCCAGAAAGAATAGGACCGCTCTGATAAGGGTACCGGTTTACAGGCCCGGTAATGAGCAGGCGACCAGGGCTGAACTTAGATCTCCGGATCCAGCCTGCAATCCATATCTCGCCTTTAGCGTCATGTTGGCAGCAGGGTTAGAGGGGGTCGAGAATAAATACAAATTGCCTGATTCTATCGAGCCGAATATATATAAGATGGAGATGGAGGAACGCGAAAGAAAAGGCCTTAAAGCGCTTCCGGTCAACCTGTTTGAGGCTATTAAAGAGACAGAGAAAAGCAAACTGGTGAAAGATGCGCTGGGTGACCATATATTCACAAGGTTCCTCCACAACAAGCTAAAGGAATGGGACGAGCACCGGATCCAGGTGACTTCCCATGAGATCAAGAAGTATTTGCCGATCTTATAGCGTATAGCGTATAGCGTATAGATTTATGGATAAAGCCATAAAGATCCTTTGTACCCTTGCCATTATATTTTTCTGCGTTCAGGCATTTTCCGATAATAAAGCGGACGTGGACCTGTGGGGGAATGTAGGATTTGTAAAAGCCCCTGTATGGGATCAGGATTTTCAGCGTGTAAATACATTTTCCTTTACTGAGCCTGACTACCCATGGTTCAATCATGAATGGCTGGGCCAGTATTTGCTTTATCTCACCTATGCCCATTCCGGCAATACGGGCTTGCTTCTCCTTAAACTGGCGCTGGGCCTTTGCGTTATGTATGTGCTTTATATCGCCATGAGAGGCGCTTGTAAGTCCGGTCCGGTAAAATTTTTATTGCTGCTGCTTATAATCTCAACGGCTGGTTACGGCTTTTCTACACGCCCTCATCTTTTTACTTATCTCTTTTACGCCTTGCTGCTTTTGTTTCTGCGGAGAAACAGGACTATTAAGCCGGGTCAGCTTATCCTGTTTCCGGTATTAGGCGTGATCTGGGTCAATCTCCACGGCGCTTTTTTTGCCGGCATCATACTTTTGGTCTTTTATCTGATCTTTGAAGCCCTGAAAAAGCTGTATCTAAAAGGGAAAGGGGCTTCATCGGGCATTACCATGATCTCGATCGCTATCGTCTTGTTTACCGCGGCGACTTTGATAAATCCGTACGGCTTCAGGCTGTGGAATTTTATATTTTACTCGGCGGGAATCGCGCGGCCTTTTTTGAGCGAATGGGCGCCCTTTACCAGAATGGCGTATTTTAACGAGCATATGGATTTTGTTATGCTTTGCGCCATTTCGATAATCGCGGTAGTGTTTTCAAATAGGCCAAAAGATCCGGCCTGGCTGGGTATTTTACTGGTTTTATTCGTATCCGCTATCATGATGCGCAGAAACATCCCGCTTTTTGCGATCACGGCCGCGTTTGTCATCCCGGAGCATCTGGAGGATGTAGCGGGCCCTCATCTGTACAGTATAGGAAGTAAGATCCCGCGCGCCGTTCCGATAATATGCCTTTCGGTTTTTCTGATCATATCCGGGATCTATACTTTTACGTTTGAAAAAACGGATCCCGCCGAAATAGAGATACCGCAAAACCGTTTTCCCGTTGATGCTGTGAGATTTCTGAAGGCAAACGGTATATCGGGTAATGCCCTTATATTCTTTGACTGGGCTGAATATTGTATATGGAAGCTATATCCGGACTGCAGGGTATTTCTGGACGGACGGCTTTGTTCCGCTTACAGCGTAGGGACAGTTGACGATTATTTTGATTTCTTATATATGGGCAGGGATTGGGAGGATGCCTTGGATGATTATCCTACGGATATTGTTTTTATCCACAGGGCTAATCCGGTATATCTAAACATGCTCTCGCGCGCCGGCTGGTCACTTGCCTACGAAAATGAGATCTCAGGAATTTTTTTAAAGCAGGCTAAACATCCGGAATTTTTTGAAGCCGTGAGCAGGGGCGCTGTGGTGTACCCGGAGAGAAGACAATACGAGTATTTTCCGTAAACGTAATTAGGGACGGAGCCTAATTAACTAATTAAGGGAATTCAGGACGGAGAGGGCGGCTCGGCGGGATGCGCCTTCTTTTCCCAGGGATTCCTTAACACCGGCAAGCTCTTTTTTGATCCGGCTGCTTACGCCTTCCTCAAAAAGTATCTTCGAGGCCTCCCTTAAGACATTTCCGACGGTAAAATCAGACTGGACCAGTTCCGGCACGATCTTTTTTCCGGCCAGGATATTGGCCAGCCCTATCATAGAGATCCTCATGAAAGCTCTCATCACTATAGCCGATATCGGTGAGACCTTGTAAGTTATGACCATAGGCACGTTCATTATGGCGCATTCCAGTGTTACCGTGCCCGAGGCGGCAATAGCCAGATCCGATGCCGCCAGATAGTCATAAAGATCATTGCCCGTATTTTCAACAAGTAAGCAGGGCGCTTTTAGAAGAGACAGACATTTTTCAAATATATTTTTATCCAGGGTTTGAGATCTGACTACTATGAACTGGATGGACTTATTTTTTTCATAAAGTTTTTGCGAGGCCTTGACCATCGTGGGTAAGAGCGCCGAGACCTCCCGTTTACGGGAGCCCGGTAAGATGATGACTGTTTTTTTTGCGTTGTCCAGGCGTAATTTTTCTATTATCGCGCTTTTTGCGGCGGATGGTTTTGCCGTATCCAGAAGTGGGTGGCCTACAAATTCGACAGGGACTCCGTTTCTTTTGTAAAGATCCTCTTCGAATTTGAAGAAGACCAGTATTTTTTCAACACAGTTTCTAATAGTCTCTATTCTGTCGCTGCCCCATACCCATACCTGAGGACTCACATAGTATATTACTTTTATCCCGCGCTTTTTTAATTCCTTAGCCATGCGGAGATTAAAGCCGGGATAGTCGATGAGTATCACAAGATCCGCTTTTTCCTCTTCGACTTTAGCGATGAAAGAAAAGAATATTTCTTTTATCTTCCAAAAATGCTTTAGTATATCCTGAAGTCCTATGATGGCGAGTTCGTCCGTTCTATGGAAGAGCGATACGCCGGCAGAGGCCATATTGGCGCCGCCAATACCCGAGAGGGAAATATCAGGATCCGCTTTTTTTATTTCGGCGGCGAGTGAGGAGGCGTGAAGATCGCCTGATGGCTCTCCCGCCACCAAGAAGATCTTTTTACTCATTTAACTTTGCCTTTATCTGTTTGGTAATGTCAATAGCGACGCTCAGGGCCTCACGGGCCTCTTCTCCCGATACAATAGGCCTTTTGTTGTTTAAGACACAGTCAGCGAAACTCTGGAGCTCTCTTTTGAGGGGCTCTTCTTTTTTGATATTTATTTTTTTCTTCTTCAGGCGGTTAAGCTTTTTCTTATAAAGGATCGCGGATTCGGTAAGGTAATTCAGATTTATAAATGAATCCTCCTGGGATATTTTGATAGTCCTCTGTGATTTTTTAGTAACGCGGCTTGCGGTGAGGTCGCATATAGTCTTGTTGGCGAAAGTCATCCTTACATTCGCCGTATCCTCATGATCGGAGACTATCTTAACACCTACAGCCTCTATGTTAATCACATGGCTTTTGATCAAGCTCAGTATTATATCGATATCATGTATCATCAGATCGAGGACCACACCTATGTCAGCCGCCCTCTGAACAAAAGGCCCGAGCCTGTTACATTCTATAAAGCGAGGCTCCTTTATGAAAGGTTCAATAGCTATAACGGCGGAGTTGAAGCGCTCAATATGCCCCACTTGTATTATAAGGTTTTTCTTTTTCGCGAGCGCGAGCAGTTCATCGGCTTCCTCAATGGTCTTGGTTATCGGCTTCTCGATAAGGACATGGATGCCATGATCAAGAAAATCCTTGGCTATTTTATAGTGCAGGAACGTGGGAACAGCTATGCTTACCGCTTCCACCTTATCGAACAGATCGCGGTACTCAGAGTAGTATTTGGTGTGGTACTTATGAGCCGTTCTTTTTCCTCTCTCTTCGTTCGTATCCGAGACCCCGACAAGGCTTGCGCTCCTGAGGCTGGAATATACCTTGGCGTGCTTCGACCCCAGGTGCCCTACCCCTATTACTGCCGTGTAAAGCTTTTCCATTTATGCTCCTTGTAGTAGTAAATTAATAAAATTATATCACTAAAAGGCCCTATTCGCAACAATAAAAAATACGCTTGTTATGGACGGGGAAATGTGCTAAAATTGAACACCATGAGAGACTACATAAGGCTTCTGAAATTCCTTATCCCCCACCTGTGGGTGTTTTTCGCGGCCGTTTTGTTCATGTTTTTATTCGGCATTTGCGAAAAGGCCTCATTATGGGCGGCGATCCCGTTTGTGGATAACATACTTGCCGGGAAAGAGATAGTAATGCCCGGACAGCAGTATGTTCCCCTGTTTTTACTGGATTTTGTGGACAGGATAAATGTGCTGGGCAGCCGGTCACGTCTAACGCTTCTTTACTGGATAGTAGGCGTGCTGGGCATATTGCTGGTCTCGCGCGAGGTGACAGCGTTTTTTAAGAACTATTTCATGCGCGATCTCGGGGAAAGAGTGATACGGGACATCAAAACAAGGATATACGATAAATTTCTATCGCTTTCTCTCGATTTCTACAGCAAAAACCCGACAGGAAGACTTGTATCCCGTATAACCTACGACGCTGTCCTTATCCGCGATTCTATCACAACAGGCCTTACCGATCTGTTCGATCAACCTATGCAGGTCATAATAGGCCTCATCGTCATATCGGTCATAAGGCTCTGGTTCGATATTTCCTGGTTATTGATCTTACTTAGCATAGGCGTGCTCCCGGCCATACTTTACCCGGTCAAACGGCTGGGCAAGAGGCTTAAGAAGCTTAGCAGGCAGAGCCAGGAGAAGATGGGCGATATAAATGAAACGCTTTATGAGACAATATCCGGCATCAGGATCGTTAAAGCATTTTCGATGGAACCTTACGAGTCGGACAAGTTCAAAAGAGATAATCAGCATTTTTATAAGCTTAGCATGAAGACGGTGAAGAGGATGGAGATCATAAGCCCCATGTCCGAATGTGCCATATTTATTTGCACGGGGTTCGTTATACTCTTTGCGGGAAAAAGTATTATAGAAGGCACTCTCTCCGCCGGCGCTTTCACCGTATTCGTAGCGGCTCTTGCGCTCATGGCTAAACCGGTCAAACGGCTGGCCAGGGTGTATGCCATATTGCAGACAGCGCTTGCCGCGGGGAAAAGGATATTCGATGTTCTCGACGAGGAATCAAAGGTAAAAGAGCGGCCGGACGCGAAACAGCTGCCGCTATTTGAAGACAAAATAGCCTTTGACAATATGAATTTCAAGTATGAAGATAGCGATGTGCTTAATAATATATCGTTTGAGGCAAAAAAAGGCGAGATCATAGCTTTTGTAGGTCCAAGCGGGGTAGGTAAGACTACTCTTGTCAACCTGATCCCGCGTTTTTATGACCCGACAAGCGGTTCCATTAAAATTGACGGCGTTGACGCCAGAGAGTTTACCCTGAAGTCTCTGCGTGATCAGGTGGGTATTGTCACTCAGGAGACCATTCTCTTTAACGATACCGTAAGCGCGAATATCGGTTACGGAAGAGGTGATGAATCGAACAAAGAAGAGATTATCCGCGCCGCGGAGATAGCCAACGCGCACGATTTTATAGTCAAAATGCCGCAGGGTTACGATACAGTGATAGGAGAACGCGGCTTCAAGCTTTCGGGCGGTGAGAAGCAAAGGCTTGCAATAGCAAGAGCTGTCTTCAAGAATCCACCCATCCTTATTTTAGATGAAGCCACCTCTCAGCTTGATACTGAATCCGAGATCCTTGTCCAGAAGGCAATCGATAATCTAATGAAGGGAAGGACCGTATTCGTAATAGCCCACCGGTTAAGCACCATAAAGCACGCCACAAAGATCCATGTCCTTGATAAAGGCAGTATTATAGAGACAGGTACGCATGATGTTCTTATCGAAAAAAGCGGCCTCTACAAACGTCTCTACGAAATGCAATTCGCTGATAGAAGGTAATTTTGGTAGGCTTTTTTGTTAGTAATTGAAAATAGTTAGGTATTACATAACTATAATTAGATGAATATGTTACGTATATCATGACAAAAGACCTAATATTTTTCTTATAATAGGTATTGACACGTCCCTTGAAAAATGATATAATAATAGTGGAGAAAAGGGGGCATTTTTTTATCCCACCTTAATTGAGGCCTTTACAAAGATTTGCATAAAAAAGGGGAAAATCATGAGACGCTTATTAAAAAGTTCTATTTCTATGTTAATATGTGCCGGGCTTCTATGTCTGCTGCCTTTGACGGCTCACGCGGATAATCTATTGCTTAATAATAGTTTCGAAGACTCAGGTTGGCCTCCGGTTAACTGGGTCGAATGGTCAGGCGCTGAAAGGCCTTATAGCGGAGCTTTTGGCTATCTCTCAAGGGTGGCAAATTCAGGAATCAGGTCCGCGTTGCGGGCTCTCTACGGAAGAGGTAATCGCTGGAGCGGGTACACCCAGGATGCAGCCGTAAGCGCGGGTGATGTAGTTAGGGCAAGCGGCTGGTTTTACTGCCCGAAGGGCAATCCGCTGCGAAACGGAGCGGAAGCGTACATAGAAATAAAATTTTTGGATATAGGCGATAACGAATTAGAGGTCCATCAAAGCAGTTTCCTTACGTCAGCTACGCTTTGGGCGCAGCAAACTATACAAGATAAACGAGCGCCGGCCGGTACGACTACCGCGAGATTCAGTTTTGTATTACGGACCACCCAGGATACATCCGCGGGTGTGGTTTACTTTGACGACGCGTCAGTGGAGATCGATGAAGCGCCGCCCGTCGTTATGATCATCTCGCCACCCGATCAATTGGCGACAAATATTTCTTCTATAACGGTCAACGGAACAGTTGACGATCCTCAAGTCACATCGATTGATCTGAACGGCAACATAGAGACGGTAAGCGGCGGATCCTGGTCCGGCAATATTTCGCTGGCGGAGGGAAGCAATATTATCATCGCAACAGCCGCTGATGCCGCCGGTAATATCGGCTCTGACAATATTACGGTCTACCTCATCACAACCGCTCCCATCGTACAAATAACATCTCCCGCTGATCTTTCGGCAGTATCGGTATCACAGGTAACTGTAACGGGTACTATCGATGATGTATCGATCACTTCTATAGATGTGAATGGCAATATTGAGACGGTAAGCAGCGGCTCATGGTCAAGCTTGGTGGCTTTGATCGATGGAGCGAACTTGATCACTGCGGCCGCCACTGATAGTGCCGGAAATCCCGGTTCAGACAGTATAACCGTGAATTTTACGCTGCAAAAGGCGTTATTAAACCAGGGGTTTGAAGATCCAGGATGGCCGCCTTCCGGATGGAGTGAATGGTCAGGGGCCGCAAGCGGTGATCCTGCGGACGGATGTTACGGATATATCGAAGCTACGGAGGTTTATTCAGGCTCTCAGTCAGCGGCCAGAGGCCTCTACGGAAATGGTTTTCGCTGGGGCGGGTTCAGCCAGGAAATCGCGGTAGGAGGATGGGATCTCATCAAGGCAAGCTGCTGGCTTATGAGCTCTACTTCAGATGACCCGTTGGCAAATAACGCGAGCGCGTATATCGAGATCAAATTTTACGACGGAAGCAGTGAGGAGCTTGGATTTTATCAGAGCGCGCCGCTTACGGCCGCGAGTCCGTGGGTAGAACATAAGATAGAAAGATGCGCGCCCAAAAACGCGACAAAGGTGCGGTTTGTACTTGTTATGTTGGGGAGTTCGGAAAACTCTTCGGGTAAAGTTTTTTTTGACGACGCTTCAATAGAGATCATACCCGGCAGCTGTGCTCCGGCCCCGGAACCGCCGTTTAATAAACCGATAAGTACCGGGGGAGTCCAGATTTCGGGAAATACCCTGCTGGTAGAAGGAAGGTCATTTATTATTAAAGGCCTTTGTTATCAAGCAGTACCTATCGGAGAATTCCCATGGATATACGATATCTACAATGATGCCAACATATACGATCGTGATCTGCCTATTTTACGCGACATGGGAGCTAATACCATACGAACCTATAGCAAAGTAACTTCAAGTGGATTTCTTGATGCCTGTTATAACGGAGGAGTGGATCCAGTTTACGTAGTTATGGGATTCTATATTGACGGCGATCTTGATTTAGGCGATCCCACTATAAGGGATTCGATCAAGGCTGATTTTATAAATTATGTGAACACATATAAAGACCATCCGGCTGTGCTTATGTGGTCGCCCGGCAATGAAACAGAGTACACTTATACAGGATGCGACTGGGAATATTACTCACTTCTTAATGAGCTGGCTGAGGAGGCTTATATCGCGGAGGGCAGTACATATCATCCCGTGACATCGGCAATGGTTGATATATCCGATATCGGCGACAGTGGCCTTCTAACATCTGACAGCGATATGGACTACCTCGATGTATGGGGGGCAAACGTTTACAGGGGGCAATTTTTCGGCGATCTTTTTGATGATTACGCGTCTAAGAGCGGAAAAGTCTTCTGGGTGTCCGAATTCGGCGTAGACACCTGGCATACAAATGACAAAAACGGTGATCCGGCGGACGGCGTTTTAGATGAGGTATCGCAGGAGAATTGTGATGTGGCGTTATGGGACGAGATCGCTTCACGCGGCGATGTATGTTCAGGCGGCGCGGTATTCGAATATTCGGATGAGTGGTGGAAAGGCCATTACGGCGATCCCGCTGCTCACGATTATCAAGGATTCGCCTATAATAACCCTACCCATCCAGATGAGTACTCGAATGAAGAATGGTACGGCCTTGTGGCGGTCTCAGACAACGGAATAGGGCCGGATATCGTTTCAATGCGTAATGTGTATTACGGATTACAATCGCGATGGGCGGAGATCGAAGAATCCGCGCTGCACGTAGAAAACATATCTTTGGAGTTAAGGTATTGGTATTGGCTTGCCAGGGCCCAGGCAACTGTTACAATATATGATGATGCCGGTCAACCTGTTGCCGGGGCTACTGTATATGGAAGATGGAGCAATTTGACTCTTGATAGAGATATTGCCGTAACCGATGCCGAAGGCAAGGTCACAGTCACTTCCAATAACGTCATAGTGAATCCCGGAGCGCAATTTTGGTTTACGGTCACCGATATTGAGGGTGCCGGTTACGTTTATGACCCTGCGGCCAATGTCGAGACCAGCGATTTGATCATTATTCCATAAGGGGAACATAAAGGGGACAGACACTTTTTGAGGCTATGTATATAGCTACAAAAAGTGTCTGTCCCCTTTTTACATAGTATTTTGCGTATTATTATAATAGAGGGAGAAAAAGCTTGCAAACAGGGCATATTTTGGTATAATACAACACCAGTACAAGCTGTCAATCAAGCAAAAGCAACTATTTTAATAACGCAAAGGAGAAAAAATTGGAACTAGATACACAGACACTAATAAAGCAGTTACTTGAAGCGGGGGTACATTTTGGCCATCAGAAGAATAAATGGAACCCTAAGATGAAGGAGTATATATTTACCCAAAAAAGCGGTATATATATAATAGACCTTCAACAAACCGTGGATGCCCTGAAAAAAGCGTGTGATTTCATCAGCAGTGTGACGACTAAAGGTGAAGGCATCTTATTTGTGGGCACAAAGAAGCAGGCGAAGGACATCATAAAAGAAGCCGCCGAGTCCAGTAACAACTATTACGTGGTGAATAGGTGGCTAGGAGGCCTTCTTACCAATTTCGGAACTATCAGAAAGAGCGTGGCGCGATACGATAATATCGAGGCCATGAAAACTGACGGCACTTTCGATAAGCTTTCGAAAAAGGAAGCCTCCCAGCTGAACAAAGAGCTTCTAAAACTGAAGAAAAATCTCGACGGTGTCCGCAAAATGAAGAAATTACCCGACGCACTTTTCATAATAGACCCCATGAGAGAGACCATTGCCGTTAAGGAAGCGGTAAAACTCAAGATACCCATCGTAGCTTTAGTGGATACAAATTGCGATCCCGGGCTGATCGATTATGTTATACCAGGCAATGACGATGCGATCCGTGCCATCAAGCTGATAACAGGCATAATCCTTGAAGCTGCGACAAAGGGCAGGATCGATTTCGTGGCAGGAGTCGAGAAGGTAGTCACAGCTAAGGCTGAGGGAAAAGTCACGGAAGCTATAGACGCCTCAAAAGAGATCATTGAGTCCATGCCGGAGGATAAGCTGGTGGAAGAAGCCGAAGTCATAGAAAAACTGGCTCGGCATGGCAAGAAGGATGAAAAAATAGAAGAAGAGAAAATAATAAAGAAGAAACCGCAAATTAAACGTCAAAGGCCCATAAAAAGAGGATAAGTCATGGTAAAGGCAGATCAGGTAAAAAGATTACGAGAGAAAACAGGCGTAGGGATGATGTCCTGCAAAGAGGCACTACGCGAAGCGGGCGGCGATCTTGACAAGGCCGTAGATATATTGCGAAAAAAAGGTGAAGCAAAAGCCATAACACAGTCAGGGAGAACGGCTAAAGAAGGCTTGGTGGCAAGTTATATCCACCTCGGAGGCAAGATAGGTGTACTTCTGGAGATGAGCTGCGAGACTGATTTTGCCGCCAAGAGCGAGGACTTTAAAGGTTTGGTAAAAGATATATGCATGCATATAGCGGCAAGCAATCCACTGTATGCAAAACGGGAAGACGTCCCTAACGAAGTAATAGCTAAAGAGAAAGAAATATTCACGGCACAGGTAAAAGGCAAACCGGAGAAAGCAGTAGAAAAGATCATAACCGGTAAGTTGGAAAAGTTTTATAAAGACGTATGCCTTCTTGAGCAGCCTTTTGTGAAAAATCCTGACACTACGGTAAAGGATCTTATGGTCGCTTCGGTCTCAAAGATAGGGGAAAACATCTTTATCCGAAGATTTACACGTTATCAGGTTGGGGAAGAGATTTGAGAAAGCCGGTTTTTAAAAGAATAGTACTGAAGCTCAGCGGAGAGGCGCTGCAGGGCAAAATAGGTCACGGTATTGACTATGGCGTTACGGCCGCTATCGCTAAACGCATAAAAGAAATACACGGATTAGGCATTAAAGTCGCGATCGTGATAGGCGGAGGTAATATCTTCAGAGGAGCCGCCGCTGAAAACCGGGGAATAGACAGGTCGACGGCTGACTATATGGGCATGCTGGCAACTGTGATAAACGGTATGGCGCTGCAGGATGCCCTGGAAAATGAAGGCGTTTTTACAAGAGTGATGTCCGCAATAGAGATGAAGGAAGTAGCTGAGCCCTATATCAGGCGCAGGGCCATGCGGCATCTCGAAAAAGGAAGAGTCGTCATTTTTGTAGGAGGGACCGGCAACCCTTACTTTACCACTGACACTACGGCAGCCTTAAGGGCTGTAGAGCTTGACGCGGAAGTCATATTAAAAGCCACGAAGGTAGACGGTGTTTATTCCGCTGACCCCAAAAAGAACAGGACCGCCAGGAGATTCAAGAATTTGAAATATATAGACGTCATCAGAAAAAATCTGAAAGTGATGGACGCGACTGCCATAAGCCTGTGCATGGATAACAAACTGCCTATAATCGTTTTTAATCTGTTCGTAAAGGGAAATATTAAAAAAATCATTTTGGGCGAAAAAATCGGCACAATAGTTAAGGAGTGATTTATGGACACCGTAAAAGATGTAATACGAGATGTCGAAGGTAAGATGAAAAAAACCCTTGAGGCCACTCACAGGGAGTTCAATACCATCAGGACGGGCAGGGCTTCACCGGCGCTGGTAGAAGGCTTAAAAATAGAGTATTACGGCCAGGAAGTCCCGATAAAGCAGATAGCCGGAATTTCCACGCCTGATGCTAAGCTTATTGTCATACAGCCGTGGGATCCGACAGCGCTTGGCGGGATCGAAAAAGCTATATTAAAATCAGATGTAGGTATAACACCTAATAATGACGGCAAGCTTATAAGATTAAGCGTACCGCCTCTTACCGAGGAAAGAAGAGAAGAGCTGATCAAGCTTGTGAAGAAGATGTCTGAGGACGGGAAGGTCTCGCTCCGCACGGCCCGGCATTCGGCGAATGATATTATAGACAAGCTGGAAAAAGATAAGAAAATAACCGAAGACGGTAAATTTAACGGGCACAAAGAGACACAGAAGCTTATCGAGAAGTATTCCGAAGAGATAGATAAGTTATTCAAGACAAAAGAAGAGGAAATAACCAGCCACTAATTTTATATGTTGAAAGGACTTGAGGTTTTCGGTGTACGGTTTTCGGTTAACGGTTGTTCCGAGAACCGAGAACCGAACACCAAACAGCGCTCTTTACATAGTACTATTTATGGGCCGCTAGCTCATCTGGTAGAGCACCGCCCTTTTAAGGCGGGCGTGGAAGGTTCGAGTCCTTCGCGGCTCACCAAATTTTGCTTCGCAAAATTTGGTCCCGTAGCAGCGTTAAGAAATGCGACGAGTAGGAGCATTTTAGCTGCGGAGGGGCCATCCAACAACATGTGGCACGTTTACATCCTCAAATGTTCCGATAATTCTCTTTACACCGGCGTAACAAATGACCTCCCCGGCCGCGTAAAAAGGCACAATCAGCGACGAGGCGGCGCATATACCCGCTCCCGCACACCGGTTAAGCTTATCCATTCCGAAGAATGCGCCACAAAATCCCAAGCATTAAAACGAGAATTAGAAATCAAGGACTTATCGCGCGAAAAGAAACTTCTCCTAATCAATCAGCAATAGATCCGGTTCATATCTCGTAGCAAATATCCAGCCAAAATCCGCAGTTTATGCCTCTTAACCTCTCTAGTTAACGCGTTATTGCGCTATTTCTGCCGTTATTGATCGACGGTTTTATTGTTGATTTATCTCTTAACTAGGAATTTGCTGTAAAGGGGAGAGAGGTATTGGTGAGTTTCTGCCATATGATCCTTTGCTTTTCCCAATCGAATTCATTGGTTATTTCGCGCGTCTTATATTTCGGTAGGCTGTTTATCTTATCATCGGTAGAGAGAAGTATCTCTTTTTGTATGTCAGGCGCCAATAAAGTGAGATTTACGATCTGCAGCAGCCTCGGGTGGCTTATATGGAGCCAGTTGGAGATCTGGCTGAAGTCCTCGGCCTTACCTTCCTTTAAAGCTCGTTCGATATGATATGCAAGCGCTAGATGCTGCCTTAACCTCGGCTCATTTATTATCTTTGCCATGCGGTACCGTGGCGAAGCATGGCGTACTTTTTTTAGGTTGATTTTGAATTCGAATTGCATTTCGCGGGTTCTCTTAGCAGATGTAAGAATCTGATACCGTTTTCGTTCAGTTTGAGGCTCAACTTCTCGTCTCTGGCATCATAGGACGCCTCTTTCAGCAAAAGCTGCAACACACGGTGTTTCTGCGCGAATAAGAGCACATCCCAGATGGGTGATGTGACTAAAAGCGCATCCTTAAGTTCCTTTTTTGATAAAGCTGGATTTTCCGGATCCTTGTTTATGGAGTCTAGAATTCTTGCCAGTTCTCTCTCATTTTCGGATATATTCACAAGCTGCGCGATAACTGCCTCTTCCATTGCCTGGGCATTGACGGATTTGGTAGGACATGACTTATAGCCGCGTTTCTGGGCGTTTAAGCAGACATAATACCTGTATAGATGCTTGCCTTTTTGCACATAAGTATGGAACATGGTGCTGTCGCAGGCCCGGCAGCGCAGGATGTGGTAATCTTTACTTTGGATTTTATTCAAGAAAGAATAGATTTCGACCCTACTAGTTCTATACGTGCTGCCAAAGATGATGGATCGGTATTAATGGCTGAATATAGCCTGGAGATCAACCGTTTCTTGAAAAGATATTGGGGAAACGGGATTCTGGAGCTTTGGGACGGAAAGGATGGCAAATGCCTTGGCTATTCTGATGCTTTTATACCCGTAAATATCGACCTTCGCGGAACAATTGATAACTTTAACCAGAGAATCAAAACTTGCGAAGAAGAAATCATAAAAAGACGAGATTCGGCAAAAGGCTAAATCCACACCAACTCGCGCCAACCAGTGACAGCGTAGGAGCACGTATATTAATCTATCAAAAACCTACCTCATATCCTGCCTAAAATGGCCTTTTGAAGCCCCTACCAGCGTCCTATAATCTTATATATTATGTGAAGTTGTAAAACTGAACTTTTGTTTAAAATAAATGAGTTGCGACAATTTCCGGAGGTGACTTTTCACAAAAAAACGTTAGGAAAACGCGATCAGAAGCAAAGGGAAAGGTAGATATATATTTTTTTGGATTTACTATTAATAGAGTATAATGTTATTAAGATACGAGACGACCAAAAGTAAAGGATCTGTTTAGGTGAAAATAACATGTTCCGATTGTAAAACAACCTTAGGTGAACAAACGCCATTTGATGATCCTTTTAAAATCTATGCCAGATGCGTTTCCTGTCTTGCCAAACAAAAAGAAAAAGCCTCAAGATTTACACCTGAACCTAAACCTGGCCAGAAAAAAGAAATCACATTAGAAAACGGCATGAAAGGTGTTCTCTGGGTTCCGGAGAGTAAAGAAGAGAAGCTTTCCCTAGGGGAATTAGCGGTTTCGGGGAAGAGGTGTTTTTGCTCAAAATACGAACGAGTGAAATGTCAGAATTATCTAGCGGGTTTAAAAGATGAAGACGTGGACGTTTCCTTTCTTCATTCTATGACCTGTAAGATAGAAACTTCTTCAAAAAGTCGCAAGAAAAAGCAGGATCCTCCTAAGATAGAAGAACCAAAAAAGGACGATAGCATTAACTATAATTGTACCATAAGAGCGCCTAAGCATTATGTTCAACTCATTTTTGATGATATGGCTGAGCGGATGGATAGAGTATTAGAGATACTGGCAGAAGCATCACTTAAAGCATGTAAAGAAGATCGCCAAAAAGCTAACACAAACGATGCCCTATCGCCTATGTCCGGGTCGAAAGAGCTGGGCAATCCTATCTCTTAGCCACTTAAATAGCCTACCCAAGAAAGCGGCCAGTCGTTTCGCTTAGAACGAGAAATACTTGACAGACATAGGGTAATGTAGTATAATCTTACAGGACTTGTAATTTAATCGAACATATGGTATATTTATTAGGAGGGGGTGAGGATATGATCACGAAGCATAAGCTCGCAAAGAGAATAAAGAAGATGAGGGAAGACAGGGAGCTTTCGCAGGAAGACCTTGCCATAAGGTTAGGGGTACCGCGGCCATCCATATCCCACCTTGAATCAGGGCAGCGAGATATAAGCAGCATCGAACTGGCGAAGCTGGCAAATATCTTCGAAATATCGGTCGATGATCTACTGAGTCCGGATTTAGAGGAAAAAGAATGCCGAGACATGAACAAGGGTCAAAAAATGCCTAAATTTAACAAGAAAAAGTTTAAGGAAGTGCTTCTTTACATACTGGACAGTTGCGGCGCCAAGGCGAATGTCGGGGAGACCGTACTTTATAAGCTTTTGTATTTCTCGGACTTCAATTACTATGAGTTATTTGAGGATTATTTGACAGGCGCAGCTTACAGGAAAATAAGCTATGGCCCGGCTCCCTGTGATTTTCAGGAGATAGTCGGGGAGATGATAGAAGAAGGTGATTTAAAAAAAGTGGTAGCGGATTATTACGGTAAGCCCCAGAAGAAGTATCTACCTCTTGTAGATGCCGATATCAACGTATGGAATTGGAGCGCTCGTGAAAAAGAAGTCATCGATAAAGTCATAGAAAGATTCTCTTCCATGGATGCTACTACAATAAGCGAGTATTCCCATGATGATATCCCCTGGGAGGTAACCAAGGACAAAGAGATAATAGATTACGATACGGTCTTTTATAGAAAACCGCCTTTTTCGGTAAGAGCTTACCCCGAGGAATGACATCATGGAATTTACAACTCTGCATGAATTCGACTCGGAATTCAAGAAGCTCTTCAAGAAATTCCGCAGTTTAAAAGAAGACCTCGATGTCCTGAAATCCGTGTTATTAAAATATCCACGCGGATATGAGCCCCTCATATATCGTATACCGGGTCTTGGCGTAGAAACCGAGATATATAAGGTTAAGAATTTCAGGTGCAAAGCATTACAGAGGGGATCACGCAGCGGAATTAGGGTTATATACGCTTACCTTGAGGCAGAGGGAAAGATAGAATTTGTGGAAATATACTATAAGGAGAAGGACACCGTAGATTGCAATAAAGATAGGATCCGGAAATATTATAAATAGGTCGCCTTATAACCGTAGGGCGAGCTAGTATCAAGGCTGGTAATATAGAATGTCCACCCCAAAAGGGTGGACATTCTATGACTATATGACAACGGAGAATAAGGGGTCTAACGTCCAACTTCAATAAGGAAGAAGCTCTTACAAAATACACATATAACCCAACCTAAGATCTCAAGCTATCCATCCCAAATATTTTTTAAAAAAACTTGACAACATTCGTCCATATTAGTATAATAGTTGCGAAACATATAAACTATGAAACCAGTTGCAAAAAGAGGGGTGTAGAAAATGGACAAAAATACAGAGGAGAAAATGTTTCAGATGCATGCCGAAGTCTGTAAAAGCATGGCTAGCCCCACCCGCTTAAAAGTTATGAATCTATTGCGTGAAGGAGAAAAATCCGTTGAGGAGTTAAGAGAGCGACTACGATTACCTAAAGCAAATCTTTCCCAACACCTGAGCATATTGCGCCAACGCAGGATTGTTTCTACCCGCAGATCCGGTTTAAATATTTACTACAAAGTTACTAATCCAAAGATGATTAAGGCATGCGATATTTTACGAGAGGTGCTTTTAGAACAGCTTCAAGAAGGCCAGAAATTAGTGAGAGGAATAACTAAGAAAAAGTAATTTAAAAAAGAAGAGGTCTAAAATGCTTAGCAAATTAACTGAAATAGTTACTAGATTTCCAAAAACAACTATAGTTGTCGTACTTATCGCTACTATATTTTTTGCTATCCAATTTCCCAAGATCAAAATAGATACTGACCCAGAGAATATGCTTGAACAAAGACAGCCTGATAGAGTTTTCTATAATAATGTTAAAAAAGAATTTGGAATACGCGACCTTTTGGTTGTAGGTATTGTTGATGAAGATGGGATTTTTAATTCAGATACATTAAAAAGAATCGCTAAAGTAACGGATGATATTCTTAAAATTAAGGGAGTAATTATTGAGGATGTAGTGAGTCTCGGCACATCGGATAATGTCACCTCAGAAGAGGGCGCTCTTACTGTAAAACGTTTCATGGAAAAAATTCCCCAGGCTCCTCAAGAGATAGAACAGCTGAAGAAAGAGCTTTTTGGCAATCCTTTCTTTGTAGATAAAATTGTCTCTCGCGATGGCAAAGCCACATCTATTTATATCCCTATTGAGAAAAAAGACCAGAGTTATCGCATATCTAAAGAGATTGAAAGGATTCTCAAAAAAGAACTAACACCGGAACAGAAGTATTACTTAGCCGGTTTACCTGTTGCTGAAGATACATTTGGCCATGAAATGTTTGTCCAGATGGGTATAACTGCGCCTTTAGCCGGATTCTTTATTATGATTCTTCTCTTTCTTATTTTTAGAAGAGGCATGTTTATTGTCCCACCAATGATGGATGCAATGTTAGCGGTATGCTGGGCAATGGGACTTCTAATTGGCTTAGGTTTTACCGTTCACATTATGAGCTCGATGATCCCTATATTCCTTATGCCAATTGCCCTATTGGATGACATTCATATATTAAGTGATTTCTTCGATCGTTATCCCTCTATTAAGGATAGAAGAAAGACAATAATAGCCACAATGAAAGACCTTTATCGACCAATGTTCTTTACTTCTATTACCTCAGCAGTGGGCTTTGGCTCATTGGCTTTAGCCGACATTCCTCCTGTAAGAATATTTGGCCTTTTTGTTGCCTTCGGCATAATGGCTGCTTGGTTATTTTCTCATACAATAGTCCCTGCTATAATAATGCTTATGAGTGAAGAAAAGTTAACAGCTTTTTTAGAGAGAAGACATAATAAGAGATCGTTTTTAGACGGAGCACTTAAAGGACTTGGTAATTTTGCGTTTGCGAAAAGTAAGATTATTCTTCTAGGAGCAGTAATAGTTTTGGCTATAGGGATAATTGGAGTTAAGCAAATCCATATTAACGATAATCCAGTAAAATGGTTTAAGCCGAAACACAAGATTAGAATCGCGGATAGCGCTATGAATAAATTCTTCGGCGGGACATACATGGCTTATTTAGTGGCGGAAGGAGATGAGGAAGATGCAATCAAAAGGCCCGAGGTAATGTCTTATATAGATAAACTACAAAACCATCTTGAAACCTTAAAGATTGTTGGTAAAACTTCTTCAATAGCAGATATTGTAAAAAGGATAAATTATGTTCTTCACGATGAGAACAAATCATTTGATTCTGTTCCTGGAAAGCAAGATGAGATTGGCCAATATCTTTTCTTGTTCTCAATGACTGGAGATCCAAATGACCTGGATAACTTTATCGATTACGGGTCACAAAAAGCAAATATATGGGTTCAAATGAAAGGCGGAGAAAATATCCAGATGCGCAAGGTTGAAGAGTCTACCTATGCATTTACAGAGACAAACCCACCCCCTAGAGGCATAACCATTAAATGGTCCGGTCTTACCTATATCAACAAAGTCTGGCAGAACCTTATGGTGTTCGGAATGCTTAAGGCAATATTGGGAAGCTTTTTTGTAGTATTTTTGCTTATGATCCTTGCATTTCGCTCTATAAAACTGGGTGTAATTTCAATGCTCCCCTTGAGTTTTGCTATCATTTCTTCCTATGGCCTTGTAGGATTCCTAGGAAAAGATTATGATATGCCTATTGCAGTGTGCTCATCTTTAAGTTTAGGCATGGCCATTGATTTTGCTATACATTTCTTACAGCGTTTTAAAGCAGGATATAAAAAATATAATGATATTGAAGCAACCAATATCTATATGTTCCAAGAACCTGCAAAGGCTATAACTCGAAACGCCATCGTGATAACATTTGGTTTTTTACCCTTATTAGCATCTACGCTTACACCTTATATAACCGTAGGGACATTTTTTGCTACTTTAATGATGTTCAGTTTCTTGACCACTCTAGTATTATTTCCAGCCATTATGAGGTTATGGGGCAAAGCATTATTTGCAAAGGAGGCTTGATAGAATGAAGACACTCAAAATATCGTTAGTTATTAGTTTATTATCAGCTCTATATCTCACCCCAGCAGTTCTCTTTGCAGAGGATAACGTAACTGCTGAAGAAATTGTTATTAAATCAAGGCTTACCTTTTATTATGCCGGTGATGATATGCGGGCGAAGGTACTGATGGAACTTATAAATAAAGATGGGAAAAAAAGGGTAAGAGAGCTTACTATGTTAAGAAAGGATTATGAAGAAGGAGGGGATCAAAAGTATTTTATGTATTTTCATAAGCCAGCTGATGTAAGAGATACTACTTTTATGGTCTATAAGTACCACGATAGAGACGATGACCGTTGGCTATTCATTCCTGCAATTAATTTGGTAAAGAGGATTGCCGCCAATGATAAATATTCAAGCTTTGTAGGAAGCGATTTTACTTATGAAGACATCTCTGGCAGAAAGCCTGAAGAAGACACTCATACTTTATCAAGGAAAGATAAGTTGAACGGTAAAAATTGCTTTGTTATTGAAAGTATTCCTAAAGAAACATCAGAATACACAAAAAGGATTTCCTGGATTGATGAAGCAAATTTCTTACCCTTAAAAGAAGAATTTTACGATAAACAGGATGAACTCTACCGTCAGTTTGAGGCACAAGAAGTAAAAGATATGGATGGTATTCTGACAATAACCAAAAGAATAATGAAGAATGTCAAAACTGGCCATAGGACAGAAGCAGCCTTTCAGGAGGTTGAATATAATTTAGGGGTAGAAGATAACGTTTTTTCTGAGCGATACTTAAGGAGGCCACCTTTACAATGGATAAGGTGAGGATTGTATTGTGCATGCTCATTTTATTAGGATTCGTTCCTTTGTCCTTCGCGGAGGAGTTATCACTACATGGATTAGTACAGACAAATTATTCAATAAGGATTGCTGACGATAACCCACAAGGTGCAAAGCAAGATAATTTAATTTTAGGAGAAGAAAGAATACAGTTAAAAACCTCGTTCTTTCCATCAAAATCAAAGATTGGTTTTTTTGTTAAAAGTGATTTTTTTCATGATTGGGTAGCCGAAAGATGGGCCTTTGACTTTCGAGAAGGTTATATCGATTATAATCTGGATGATTTCGGCCTTAGGATTGGAAGGCAGATTATAACATGGGGCGTGGGTGATTTGCTTTTCGTTAACGATATCTTCCCCAAAGATTGGGAGGCCTTCTATTCCGGCAGGCCTTTAGAATACCTAAAGATAGGCGTAGATAGCGTGAAATTAGACATTTACTCTGATATTGTATCTATTGAGGCTATTGCCATACCGTTTTTTGAAACAGATGATTTACCCTCAACGGGTAGATTTCATTCCTTTGACCCTTACCCTACAATCGGGAATAGAGAATTTGATAAACCCGGCACAAATTTTAAAAATACTGAATATGCGCTAAGGCTCTATCGATATATCGGTGATTTTGACGTCTCGGCTTATGCTTACAAAGGTTTTTTTAGATCGCCTGGTATGAAAGCCGATAATTTCAACTCCCCTTCCACTGTTTCACATTTCTTTACAAAGTTAGCTGCATATGGAGCAAGCGTTCAAAAAAGTGCTTTAGGTGGAGTTGTAAGCGCTGAATACGGCTATTACGACTCTTTAGATGATCGGGGCGGTAAAAATCCGGGCATTGACAATTCTCAGTCAAAGTTCTTAATAGGATATCAAAAGGCATTCCCCGATGACCTTACCGCTGGAGTCCAATATTATGGCGAGCTGATGCATAGATACAGCGAGTATGAAGATAATCTGCCTTTTGCATTTTCGAAGAAAAAAGAACTCCATCAATATATTGCTTTGAGGCTTACGAAGTTACTTAAATACCAGACATTGAAACTTTCATTATTCACTTTCTACAGCCCGGATGATGAGGATATTTTAATAATACCCGAGGTTAGCTATAATTTTACCGACAATCTACAGGCAATACTGGGTGCAAACATTTTTGAGGGAAGTAATAAAGATACCACCCTGGGGCAACATGATGAAAATGACAATATCTATGTAACGATAAGATATAGTTTTTAGTCATAAGCGATAAAGGATAGGATTATTTAGTATGAAGAAACGTAAATTAGATAGAAATATTTTTACGCTTGGTTTAGTAAGTCTTTTTACTGATATCTCAAGCCAGATGATATATCCTTTGCTTCCAATATTCTTATCCAGTGTCTTGGGTATGGGGATAGTATTTATCGGCTTACTTGAAGGGATAGCTGAAGCTACTGCCAGCATATTGAAAGTATTTTCCGGGTGGTATTCCGATAGGTTGAAGAAGCGTAAGCCTATTATCTTCCTAGGATATAGCTTATCAACTCTGGGCAAGCCTTTTCTTTATCTGGCTACTTTAGGCTGGCATGTATTGATAGTTCGATTCATTGATAGAGTTGGTAAAGGAATACGCACATCCCCCAGAGATGCCTTGGTAGCAGATTCAAGCCTGCCTGAACAAAGAGGAAAGGCGTTTGGGATTCAACGCGCTATGGATAGAATAGGTGCCTTCTTGGGTCCCTTGATTGCTTTTGCTATTTTACCACTACTAAACAATAATCTGCGATTAGTCTTTCTACTTGCCTTTTTCCCTGCACTTATTGCTGTACTTATCATAATATTTTTTCTCAAAGATAAACCACATGTTCGTGATCCATCAAAAGAGCTAAAGTCCTTTTCTTTAAAAGACCTGAACAGGGATTTTAAAGTATTTATCTTTATTCTCGCTATATTTACTTTAGGAAATTCTAGTGATGCATTTTTAATCTTAAGAGCAAAAGATTTAGGTGTGAAGGTAGTATTCATACCGATTCTTTGGCTTATGTATAATTTTATAAGTTCTGCCACATCTATACCGTTAGGCAGTTTTTCGGATAAGCTCGGGAGAAGAAAAACAACTTTACTAGGTTTTTTTGTTTATGGGATTGTTTACCTTGGTTTTGCTTTTTCAAATTCTCAAAGCTCAGTCTGGTTTTTTATGGGTCTTTACGGTGTCCATTATGGTTTAAGTGAAGGTGTGCTTCGGGCATATGTAGCGGATTTGGTAGAAGATAAATCTATCTTAGCTACCTCATATGGAATCTATCATACGGTTGTAGGCCTATGCATGTTTCCAGCGAGTCTGATCATGGGAATTCTTTGGCAATCTTTCGGGCCTCATGTAGCGTTTTCATTTGGCGCCGCACTTTCACTTGTAGCAGCCGTACTTTTGGCTATCTTCATTAGGAGGTGATAAAAATGACACTAGAGAGAGTCTTAAGAGGCATTGCAGGTTTTTTTATTCTGACTAGCCTTATTCTGGCCTATTATGTAAGCCCAAAGTGGCTGTGGTTTACTGCTTTTGTCGGATTTAATCTCTTTCAATCCGCATTTACAAATTGGTGCCCTATGATGTGGATTTTAAGAAAATTAGGAATAAAATTGACCCAAACATAGCCAAGGATATTCAGGAAAATGTTGGATGGCATGAGAACGCTTTTGCACGTCGTTACTCGCATTGCCAAGACACTCCTAGCAAAAAGTGGCAATCTGGATGTCATCACGAATGTATGTGGCAATAAAGCTTTTTAACAGAAAAGCCTATAAAAGCCCTCCGTAATCAATTCATTGCAGAGGGTTCTGTTTGGCTATATAATGCTGTAAAGGGGTTTTAAGTTGAATATTGTTACTACCATAATTGAATTAGCAAAGGAAATATGGCACACCGTAGATGAGGCGGCCATTTATATACTTTTTGGCATCTTTGTTGCTGGCTTAATCCAAATGTTTGTAGACAAAGCCAAAATCGCAAAACACCTAGGCGGGCGAGGAGCTAAATCTGTCTTGTTAGCGGCTATGTGCGGTATTCCATTGCCTCTTTGCTCTTGCGGAGTATTACCTACTGCTATTTCTTTAAGGAAAAATGGCGCTTCTAAAGGGGCAACACTATCTTTCTTAATTTCCACACCAGAGTCTGGCGTAGATTCTATAGCTATATCTTATGCGTTGCTGGATCCAATAATGACTGTGTTTCGGCCAATCGCTGCATTTATCACTGCTATTGTTGCTGGAACCTTTGAAAATATCTTTGGCAAGAAAGAACAAGAAGTAGCATCATCAAAAGCAAGCACTTGCGTTAGTTGCGGAGAGGCAGACAAGCAGCACTCTCATAGTTTTATGCAGAAGTTCAAATATGGTATGCGTTATGCGTTTGTGGATTTATTAGGTGATATATCAAAGTGGCTTATGCTTGGCATCATTATTGCAGGTATTATTTCTTATTTTGTCCCGCAAACACTAATTCAATACTATCTTGGTCGTGGTTGGCAAGCAATGTTTTTGATGTTAATTGTGGGCATACCTCTTTATATATGCGCAACTGCCTCAACCCCTATAGCGGCTGCTTTAATTCTCAAAGGAATGAGTCCAGGCGTTGCCTTAGTATTCCTTTTGGTAGGCCCGGCTACTAATATTGCCGGGATTCTATCGGTAGGCAGATTTTTAGGCCGGAGATCCGTAATTATCTATCTACTTTCTATTTCAATCTGTGCCATTGGGTTAGGATTATTACTTAATCAGATATATTCTTTGTCAGGAATTAACATAAGAGCCACGATTGGCAAGGCTGGTGAAGTAATACCGCATTACATCAAAACGCTCTCTTCGATAATTCTAGTTGTTTTAATGGTTAATGGCATTCGACTAAGGCAGAAGGAGTATGAAAAATGAAGGCAAACAACAAGTCTCTTAATGAAATTGGTGCCGAAGACATAAAAGAAGCCGTAAGAGAGAAATACAGCAAAGTAGCGAAAAATCCATGTGCTACATTCAATTTTCCCGTAGGCAAAAAATTTGCCTTAAAAGTAGGATATCCTAAAGAGGTACTTGATAAGCTACCACCATCCATGTATGAGTCTTTTACAGGCGCTAACAATCCCCAACCTTTTATAGAACTAAAAGAAGGGGAGAGGGTATTGGATTTAGGATGCGGCGCAGGATTAGATCTTTATTTTTATGCCAAAGCTGTGGGCCAAGAGGGTAAAGTATACGGGTTAGATATTTCACAGGATATGGTTAACAAAACAACCAGCAATATGAATGCAATGGGAATAAAGAATGCAGAGATAAAATGTGGCCATTCAGATAGCCTGCCATTTAAGGATAATTTCTTTGATGTTGTAGCCTCAAATGGTATTTATAACCTTGCGCCGGATAAGGAAAAGGTTATGAGTGAGGTTTTTCGTGTATTAAAACTCGGGGGAAGGACAGTTTTTTCTGAGATCGTTCTAAAAGAAGCATTACCTGAAAACATCAGGAAAAATATGGATGACTGGTTTAAATGTATAGGGGGCGCCTTGTCTGAAAAAAACTTTCTTGGCTTAATGGAGAAGGTAGGATTTAAAAACATAGAGGTTATTTCAAAAATCAAAAATGCCCGGACAGGCCATAAATTTGCCATTTGCGCAAACATAAAAGCTTATAAAACTACTACGGAAGATTGATTAATGAAAAAGAAAGTAGGCTGGATTAGTGCAATAGGAGGCATAATTTCCGCGGTATTAGGAGTTATAGCGAGTTGTATGCTTATACCCCTTTGTGGCGGCGTTTGTATAGCAGGCCCGTTAGTTGCTATTTTCGGTATCGGAATCGCCGGATTTCTTCATAAATATAACATTTGGTTTACTATTTTCGGCAGTCTATTTTTCATCCTTGGTCTTTTTTTAATAATCAAAAATAGGAAATATTGCACCTTAGGTAATATTGAAAACCATTTAAGGCGCCTAAAAAAATGGTATAAGGAAGAGAAATGCAGAACGTGCGATTGTTTTCAAGCTGCCCTTACTCAGTTTGAATTAGACGGAGGGGACAAAGTAAAGAATAAACTAAACAATATGAAAGTTTTTAAGGACAGAATGCATAGTTGCTTAGGATGCGACCCCTGCCCACCGGGTGAGATATTTTCTTCATACCTAAAGACTAAGAAGAAATTGACTAATTCTTGAGACAATTTCTGGATAAAATTAATAAAAAATTGCTCAAATTTACGTTGATTTTTTCGTCAAAGACGGTTGGGTTTGGTTTTTAGCGAATCCCAGCCTTTCCGCCATACCTTATAAAAACTCCTAAAAAGTCTTGACAGGAAAAAACAATTGTGCTATTATTGAAACACATTTTCAATAATAGGATAAATGGATATGCAAAAAGAAATTGAAATATTACAAGAATACATAAAATCAAAGGGCCTAAGAAACACTCCTCAGAGAGAAGCGATACTCAGAGTTTTTCTTTCCTCTGAAAGGCATCTCTCAGCCGATGAATTACACAAAATTGTTCAAAGGAAAGACTGTTCAATAGGCTATACAACTGTATATAGAACAATGAGACTTTTGTTAGAATGTGGTTTATGTGCCGAGATTGCCTTTGCAGATGGAGTTCAAAGATTCGAACACAAATGTGGTCATGAGCATCACGACCATCTTATATGTATAAAATGCGGCAGATTTATTGAAGCCGTGAAACCACAAATCGAAAAGATGCAAGAAGCATTAGCAAGAGAGGAGGGCTTTACAATAACACACCATAAATTACAGATATTCGGTTTTTGTAAGAATTGTAAAAAGTGATTTTTTTTAAAATATTGTTGAAAATGCTTTTCAATAACAAAGGGGGGAGAAATGAAGAAAGTAGTTTTAATAGTCATGCTTTGTGTTGCGATGTTTTCTCTTGGTGAAATAGTTGAAGCGACAGAGATTAATGATTTAAAGAAAGAGTTTCAGCAACTTAGACAGGAGTATGAAGCAAAGATCCAGGAGCTGCAGGCACAAGTTGATGAATTAGCTAAGGAGCAGGAGAAGACAGTAGTTCAAATAGAAGAAGAAATCGATAAGAAGTTTTTAGATGTCGAATATGTAGGCAGATACGAAGGCCCATTTCAAAAAGGAGGACTCCTCATCAAGAATCCATCCGGCTTTGGAAATGTGAGTGTAGGTGGTTATATGGATCATGAATTTGAAAGTTTCCATGAAAGTACCGCTACCTTTGACCAACACCGCTGGATCATAAATATCGGTGCTGAGCTTGCGGATAGACTGAGATTCTACTCAGAATACGAAATAGAGCATGGTGGCCCCAATGCAAGTGGCGGAGGTGAAGCAAAGGTAGAACAAGCTTGGATAGATTATTTAATAACAGAATGGCTCAATTTAAGGGCAGGGGCAATCCTTGTGCCATTTGGCAGATATAACCTATACCACGATTCAGATCTGCAAGACTTAACAGACAGACCTCTTGTGGCAAGAGACATTATTCCAACCACCTGGACAGAATCCGGTGTCGGTCTATATGGAGAATTTAACCCCGTACTAAGAGATTATGAAGACCTTGTGTTAGGTTATGAAGCTTATGTAATTAACGGATTAGATGACGGCTTTTCTGATACAAGCCTACGTGGCGCCAGAGGCAGCATAGAATCTGATAACAACACTGCGAAATCGCTGGTAGGCAGGGTGATCGTGAGTCCGGCTTTAGGCCATGAAATAGGACTAAGCGGTTACTGGGGTATATATAGTAATAAAGACGATATCACAGGAGGTGCAGTTGACTGGTTGACGACATGGGGTTCTTTAGAAGTTCTAGGTGAATTTGCTTATTTTGGTGTAGATGAGCCATCAGGCATGAATATAGCGGATTACTTTACAGGATACCATATTCAAGCTAATTATCACTTCTGGCCCGAATTCTTAAATGATACGTTTTTAGGTAGAAACTTCGACGAACCTAGCTTTACGTTGGTCAGCAGATATGGCTGGGCCAAGATAGACGATGATTCAGATGCCGGTACGGGTGATAACGAAGAGAGGAGAGTTACCTTAGGTCTTAACTATAGGCCAGTTGAGAGCTGGGTATTTAAGACCGAATATCAATGGAACGATACCAAAAATGAAAGGTTAGAGCGGGGAGATAAACATGGCTTTATGGCCTCAGTGGCTATGGGATTTTAACGAATTATGAGAAGAACCTTCTCTATTTTTATTACTGTTTTCATTACGGCGATTTCTATCTTATCTTATGCTGAGAATTATCTTAGTAAAGATGATTTTTTAAAGAAGATTCTCTCAAGCTCGGAGAAGATAGAAACTAAAGAGATAAAACTATCCGAAGATAAAAAAAAGATCATAGAGAAAAGATTCAGGTATAGAATTCCAGAGGATAGTTTTACCTTCTATATAGGCAAGACTAAAGAAAAAACAGATGTATATTGTCTTGTTTTAAGAGAGAGAGGAAAACACGGCCCTATTACTTTTATTTTTGCCATAACTCAAGATGGCACTATTAAGGATATGGCTGTTCTGGAAAGCAAAGAGGTAAAGGGCTCAAAAATAGGTAAAAGAAGATTTCTAAGGCAGTTCATAGGAAAGAGTTTCGAAGATCCTTTAAGGTTAAAAAAGGATATCGATGCTGTAACCGGAGCCACAATTTCGTCCAATGCAGCCACCCGGGCAGCAAGGAAGGCTCTGATGATATGGCAAGAGATGATTTTGACAGAAGGAAGAGGTGGGTGAAGAAGAAGTTAGGAGTTTTTAGTATTCTTTTTTTCTGCTGTTCGAATTTTGTCTGGGCGCAGGATAGCATACCGAACGCAGAATTGCTAAAGGAAATCAAAGCATTGAAGCATATAGTTAGTCAACAGGGAAAAATGATTGCAGAACTTGAAGCAAAATTAGTCCAACAAGAATCTGTATCCAAAAGTGTGCAGCTGGAAGATTTGACTATGGTGCGAAAATACAATAATATAACGCCTCCTCATAGCATATTTAACGCAGATTATTCCTATAATAATGCCTAATAAGGGATATTCACTTCCGTAAAAAAGTTAATCCCACAGTTGCGTAAATCATGATATTATAATGTCCACCTTATGCATATGGACATTTCATAACTATTTATTTAGCAAAGAGTTACAAAAATTGGCGCAGTAAAATACTGGACAAATTGGACAAGGAATAGGATATTTTGTCCGGCAAGGACATTTCTGAGACTTTTGGCATATTGAAACCTCTCTAAAACTAACCTCTCTCTTATCAGAAAAATCTTGCTACTTGTCAGTAATAGTTATATAATATCACCAGTCAATTTAGATGTAAGATAAACGTGAGAGGCAGAGCCCCTCACCATCTCTCGACGTGAAAAATCCTCTCTATTATAAATAATGGAGAGGATTTTTCGTGCTCGGGATGGCCCTGAGCAAGTGAAACGCGTCGAAGGGTCGAATAACGCGCCATAACTCCAAAAAAGCCTCAAAAAGAGTAAGGATTTTCAGAAAGGATCTAAGGGTAAAGGCAAGGATAGAGGTATTAAATTCTTTTAGCGCCCACGCTGACCAGACGGAGATGATCGAGTTTCTTTCAAATCTAAATAGAGAGAGACTGAAAAGTCTGTTTTTAGTCCACGGAGAAAAAGATCAGCAAGAGATATTCAAGTCCGTCCTTGAAAACCATGGTTTCTCCAATATCAAGTTCCCGAAACTCAAAGAAGAGTTTACACTATAGGAGTCTCGGAGTATAAAAAAATTGCTATAATACGTATATTGTGCTATATTTAAGCCATGAAATCAAAAAGCAAAAAGAAAACTGAATATAGCTGGCTGACAAAAGCGTACAAAAATAAGGACTTTTTAAATAGTCCATCCGCGCGCCTTATAAGAATTCTGTCTGAGATGATTGAGCCTGCTGAGCGTTTTCGTAAATACGGAGTGAAAGATACTGTTGTATTTTTTGGATCGTCTAGAATTTTTTCCCGGAGTGTTACTTCTCTTAAACTTAGAAGAATAAAGAAGAGAATAAAAAGAGTAAAATCCCCCTCCCCCAATCTCAAACACCAGTACGAACAAGCAAAGCGAGATGTAGTAATGTCGCGTTACTACGAAGATACTCGTCTTCTTGCGAAAAAACTCACCCATTACTTTAAAGGATTGAGGAAAAAAGGTAAGAATTTCATGATTTGTTCCGGCGGTGGCCCCGGCATAATGGCCGCCGGAAACCAGGGTGCAAAAATAGCGGGCGGTAAATCTATAGGTTTAAATATCAGTATTCCTATGGAGCAATATCCGAATCCTTACCAGACTAAGGAGCTTGCATTTGAGTTTCATTACTTTTTTATACGTAAATTCTGGTTTTTTTATTTAGCAAAAGCGCTTGTTGTGTTCCCGGGAGGTTTTGGGACGATGGATGAGCTTTTTGAGTTACTTACTCTCACGCAGACAGGTAAATATAGAAAACCTCTGCCGGTCATTCTGTTTGGACGGGATTACTGGCAAAAAATAGTCAATTTTGATGAAATGTATAAATGGGGAACAATTTCTAAAGAGGACTTAAAGCTTATTAAAGTGTTCGATGACGTAGATGAAACATTTAATTATCTAAAAAAACAATTAACCAGACATTTTATAGATAAAAATCACGATAAAGAACCTTTCTAATATCCCTTAAATCCAAAAATATATTTATCCTATAATCCCGCGACAACTATTTCAAGTCCAACCCGAGGAGCCTTGGCTCTTTTGGTAATGACCATTGAATGTTAAATAGGATTGATTTTTAACAAAATGTATGATAACTTATTTAAGTTATGAGTAATAACCCCCACTTAGATGTTTTTTGCGTAGCAACCGGAGCAATGATTAGTCCCTTCCTTTAAGAGGTATTAGGAAGGACTACCCTGCTGGGTTAGGCGGAATTATAAGAAAGGGGAATAAGGTATGATAGGACAGGATGTGATTTCTATGCTTGGTGAGTTAACCCCGATAGCAATATCAGTTTTTGTGAGCCTATTAGGTCTTTTTTTTGTGTGGTATTTAATAAGACGTATACTCTCGGTAGATGCCGGAACAGAAAAGATGAGAGAGATTCAAGGACTAATACATAGAGGTGCGATGGCATTTTTATGGCGGGAATATAAGGTAATAGCCTGTTTTGTTTTTATCGTAGCTATTGTTATATTTTTTTCTATCTCTAAAAATACGGCTTTTGCCTTTATCATTGGTGCCTTATGTTCTCTTCTTGCCGGCTATATAGGTATGAATATCGCTACAAAGGCAAATGCAAGAACTGCTCAAGCTGCCTCAACTTCTTTTAAGGATGCCCTATCAGTAGCATTTCGCGGCGGGGCGGTTATGGGTATTTCCGTAGTGTCTTTAGGTTTACTTGGCCTATCCTTAGTCTATCTTATTTTTATTTTACTTGAGCATCAGAAAACTATTGGTTTTGTTAATCAACTGATAGAGGCAACAAAACCTATTGTAGGATTTTCTATGGGCGCATCCTTAGTAGCGTTGTTTGGCCGCGTTGGTGGTGGAGTTTATACCAAGGCAGCAGATGTAGGTGCGGATTTAGTGGGTAAGGTTGAGACAGGAATCCCGGAAGATGACCCTAGAAATCCAGCGGTCATTGCTGATAATGTTGGGGATAATGTAGGTGATGTCGCTGGTATGGGAGCAGATTTATATGAGTCCTATGTAGGTGCAATTATTTCCGGGTTTGTAATCGCTGTTGCGTCTGTCTCCATGATGGGAGTAAGAGGCGTTTTTCTGGGGTTACTGTTAGCTGGCTGGGGTATTATAAGTTCTATTATGGGGATATCTTTTGTCAGGGCAACTGCTGAAGAAGATCCGCAAATTACCCTGAATAAAGGTATGATTCAAGCTGTGGTTATTTTTGCTATAGGTGCGTTTTTATTGACAAATTTCTGGTGTAAAAATATTGCTTATTTCTGGTCATTATTATCGGGTTTAGCAGCCGGTATGCTTGTTGGATTTTCAGCCCAATATTATACCTCAGGCAAGGTTGTCAGAAGTATTGCCGAAAAAGCCAAAACCGGGACAGCCACCTGCATTATTGAAGGTTTAGCTGTGGGTATGAAGTCAACTGTTTTACCACTTGTGGCCATTGCTCTGGCTACAATCGTTGCCTATAAGTTTAGTGGAATTTTTGGTATTGCTCTTTCGGCAATTGGCATGCTGGCACTAACAGGTACTACCGTTGCTATTGATGCTTATGGACCTATTGCTGATAATGCCGCCGGTATCGCAGAGATGGCTCATATGGGTAGTGAGGTTCGCCGTCGCGCAGAAAGGCTTGATGCCGTGGGTAATACTACAGCGGCTATTGGCAAGGGTTTTGCTATTAGTTCGGCTGCGCTTACCGCATTAGCACTTTTTAGTGCTTATGCCCAAACCGTGAGGCTATCTCTGGGAGATATTCGCCTGCTAAATATTTTAGATGCAAAAGTTATTGCCGGCGCCTTTATTGGAGGGATAATCCCTTACATATTTTGTTCTAAAACTTTACAGGCTGTAGGCAGAGTTGCGTTTTGTGTTGTAGAAGAAGTGCGCAGACAATGGTGCCAGATACCCGGCCTTAAGGAAGGCAAGGCTATGCCTGATTCTGCAAGGTGTGTGGATATAGTTACAAAAGGGGCGTTACGTGAAATGCTTGGGCCTGGATTTTTTGCTGTTGTTTCGCCTATGTTTATAGGCATAATATTGGGAAAAGAGGCACTGGGGGGATTTTTAGTCGGCTCATTAGTTACAGGTGTTCCGCTAGCAATTTTTTTAGCTAATGTAGGCGGTGCCTGGGATAACGCTAAGAAATATGTAGAAGAAGGCAATCTGGGTGGCAAGGGTTCAGAAGTCCACAAATCCACAGTAATTTGTGATACGGTGGGCGATCCCTGTAAGGATACTTCCGGCCCGTCATTGAATATACTATTGAAGCTTATGGCTGTTGTATCCCTTGTTTTTGGCCTGCTGTTGGAGCATATTCACGAAATAATTGTTAGCGTGTTGCCATTTCTGAAATAGAAAACGAGATAAAGAATGAGTGGTAAATATTTGCTTTACGCCCAAGAGAGAGCTGCTCATCATAAATCTCTAAGATGTCGGCTGACAGCCGTTATCAGAGATTAGGAATAGCCGCTCTTTGATCTCGTCCTTGATACCGCCAGGGAAGCGGGTATTGACTGCCATCGCTAGGGCGTTCAGCCAATCATCAGTCTTTGACTGAAACCCAAGTGAATAACCAAAATGATCTCTAAAAAACACTTGACAAGCTTACTTTAATGATGTATATGTCCATATGAGCATATAGTTGATTCAACCTTAAGCAAGGAGGCGAAACATGCGTATTAAAAAAGCCCGCCAGATGCTGAAGAGTTTTGCCGATGATACCCGGCTCAGAGTCATAAATCTTTTGAGCAAGCGGAGACTGAACGTAACTGAGCTATGCGAGATTCTAGGTGCTAGTCAATCAAGCCTTTCAAAACATCTTGCGCGTTTACGATTAACAGGAGTGGTGAACGATCAAAGAGAAGGGCTTAACGTATATTACAGCTTGAGAATTCCGGATGACAAGGCACATAAAGAGCTTATTGATGCCATTACCGGAGGGCTGTCAGAACTGGAAGCTTTTAAAAGGGATTTTGAAAAACTAAAAGGGCTTAAGAAAACAAGGGTAAATGGGGAAAAACTAAACATGGAGGTGAGAAATGTATAGGGGATTATTTGTAATCATCCTGAGTGCAATGGTAATATCGTTACCATACGCGACCTTTGCTCAGGAAGAAGATGTTGAATATGGCTATGGAACTGTGGTTAAGGTGAATGAGTCAAAAAAAGAAATTGTTGTCAGCGAGTATGATTATGACAGCGATACAGAGATTAATATCACCTACTCTGTCGATCCCAATGCAAAGTTTGAAGATGTTGATTCGATAGGAGAAATTAAAGTAGGGGACGGAATCGGCATTGATTATATGGAAGACGAAACAGGCAAAAAAATCGCCAAAGTTATTAGTATCTATAAAGCGGAACCCGAATTTGAGACTACAGAGGATATACCCGAGACGCCGGATCTAGACATGCCAGACATAGACTATTAAATATCCTACTTTTTACCATTCGTTTCTTATACCTATGCCCTTAGGCCATCAGGACAAAAGAAAACCGCTGATACATTTACCCTTTATCGGTCATATTCTATGAAAAAAGAAAAACTATCTCAAGGTTTGAGAAAATATATACGACGGCAAAAGTTAGCTATCAAGAGGATGGCAAATAATAAAGGTGAAGAGCGCCGATTGATAAGAGAACTTTTAAACAGGTTTTACGCAACTAAATAAAAGGAGGTGGTTTACATGTGCTGTGAATCATGTCCAGAATATGAAGAATGCGCTGCTAAGAACAAGTTAAAAGATGACTGTTGCAAAAGATGCCCCGACCACGACTCTTGTTTTGCCGCAGATGAAGATAATGAGGAGGGCTATTAGTAAAAGACCTTAGGAGGGTAAAGGTAAAGATGGGCACAGAAATAGGAAAAGTGCTGTTAGAAACGGATGAACCGCCGGGAGGTAGTTTAGAGTGGAGTGATTGGAGATGGCAGTTAAGAAATACCGTATCAGATATTGATAAGCTTGCAAAGCTGTTTTTATTGAACGCAGCAGAGTCAGAAGATTTAAAGAGGATCACCGCAAAGTACCCGTTCACCATTACCCCGTATTATCTCTCGCTTATGGATAAAGATGACCCCCAGGACCCTATCCGACTGCAATGCCTGCCGTCACAGGAGGAAGAGAAGCTATATTTCGGGGTCCAGGACGATCCCCTTGATGAAGAGGCGGATTCGGTGTTGCCGGGGCTTGTGCACCGTTATCCTGACAGGGTATTGGTCACCCTTACTAATATGTGCCCCGTATATTGCAGGCATTGTACAAGGAAAAGGGACTGGTGCGGGAGCAGGTGGGCCAGAAAGCCCCAGGAGCTGGCATCGATATATCAGTATATCTCCCAGCATAAAGAAGTGAGAGATGTTATACTTTCAGGCGGCGACCCGCTTATCCTGTCCAACGAAAGGATCGAGGCGGTCTTAAAAAGCTTAAGAGACATCCCTCATGTAGAGATCATCAGGATCGGCACGCGCTGTCCCGTGGTACTGCCGCAGAGAATAGATGACGGGCTCGTCTCTGTGTTAAGGAAATACAGGCCCATATGGGTGAATACGCATTTTAATCATCCACGCGAAATAACCAAAGAGTCAAGCATGGCGTGCGACAGGATGGTCTCATCCGGCATACCCGTTAATAATCAATCCGTGCTTCTGAAGGGGGTAAACGATAGCACAGAGACCATGACAAAGTTGTGTCAGGGGCTGTTGAGGATCAGCGTGAGGCCGTACTATCTTTTTCAATGCGACCCTGTAAGCGGGACAGGCCACCTGAGGACATCCATAGAAAAGGGCCTGGAAATCATCAAGGGTATGAGGGGCTTTACATCGGGGCTAGCGGTCCCGAATTTTGTTGTGGACGGCATGGAAGGCCATGGCAAGGTCCCGCTCCAGCCGGATTACCTGGTGGCATTGGAAAAGGATCACGCGCTTTTAAGGAGCTACAAAGGAGAAGTTTTCAGGTATTACAACCCGGAATGATTATAAATGAAAATAGGTATAACGTACAATTTAAAGGATGAATTATCTCCCGATGCAATAATAGACACTGAATCGTGCGAAGAATTTGATTCGCCTCTTACAATAGACGCCATATGCGGGGTTTTTGAGAAAAACGGCCACGAAATAGTGAAATTGGGCTGTGGCATCAAGATTATCGAACGCCTCAGAGGCGAAAAGGTCGATTTTGTGTTTAATATTGCAGAAGGGTGTCGCGGGAGGAATAGAGAATCCCATACACCCTCCATTTTAGAGATGCTTGATATCCCCTATTCCGGATCAGATCCCCTGACGCTGGGCCTTACGCTCGATAAGGTTGTGACAAAAAAAATAGCTTTTCAGGCGGGGATCCCCACGCCGCGCTACTTGGTGATAAAGACATCGGAAGACCTCTTGTTTTTAGAAAATAAATTAGTCTATCCTCTTATCACTAAGCCTGCATGGGAAGGCTCGAGTAAAGGGATATACAATTCGTCAAAAGTATTTAACAGGCAGGAACTGGAGAAAAGCGCGGAGCTTCTTTTTAAAAAATATCCGGATCAACCTCTATTGGCCGAGGAGTATGTTGAAGGAAGGGAGATCACGGCAGGCGTCATAGGCAACGAACCCCCGCGGGTTTTGGGACTTATGGAGATAGTGAATAGAGCCGGCCCCGAAGAGGATATCTTTTATTCCTTGGATACCAAAAGGGACTGGAAGAAATTGGTTGACTATGCATCGCCGCCGGATATAGAGCAGTTGATTCAAAAGCACATAAGCCATTATGCCCTTATGGCCTTTAAAGAGTTTGGATGTAAGGATGTCGCCCGCATCGATTTCAAAATATCAAAAAATAATAAAATATTCATGCTGGAGGTGAACCCGTTACCGGGCCTGTCTCCGGAATACGCGGATCTGGTAATAATGGCACGGAAAAACGGCATAAAGTACGACGACCTCATTTTATCGATTTTTAATCACGCACTTTTGCGATATAGAAGCGGTAAGGGAGATTTAAGCTATGAAACAGTATGATTTTGCCTTAGCATGGAACAGTGGGAGTAAAGAGAACTTTGTTAAATGGACGAGGCGAGAGTGTACTCTTCGGGGTTTGAAATTTATGCTCATAGTCGAGAAGAACGTAGAGAATGTCATTAAAGATCTTGAAAAGGGAAAACTAAAAATTAACTTTCTCCTTGATAATGAAGCAGACTATGACGATAAGAATAACCTGTTCGCTAGGTTATGCTACGCTGTCAAAGACGCAAATGGATATGTGGTCTGTGATCCTGATGACGCTCGGCAAGCCGCGAACAAGGCTATTACACATTATGATTTAGTAAGAGCGAAGATACCGGTTCCATACACTATTGTTGTAAGAAATTGGGAACCCGATGACTTTGAACTAAATAAAGAAGAAGTAAAGCAGTTGAGGGTACCTTTTATCATAAAGCCGGCCTCCGGATTCGGGCAAAAAGGGGTCGTTAAGAACGCAAACGGATCTATAGTGGAGATTGCTCAGGCGCGCCATTTTAATAAAGGCGACGACTTCTTGCTGCAGGAAAAGATAGAACCCCTTATGATCGGCGATAAACAAGCGTGGTTCAGGATATATTTTATATTTGGCGAGATCATACCGTGCTGGTGGAATACCGAGACGGGATATTATACACAGGTGACGCTCAGAGAGATGTACGCCTTCAGGCTCTTGCCTCTGGCGCGCATTATATCGGAGATAGCCAGGATCACCAATATGGAATTCTTCTCGTCCGAGATCGCGCTCACCGGCAAGGGAAAAGAGAGGCGTTTTGTTGCAATCGATTATGTGAATGACCAGCCCGAGCTTTGCGTCCGCTCCGAAAAGGTCGGAGGGGGTCCGGTTCCGGAAGTCATCAACCACATTGCGGAACGGATTGTAGAGATCGTCTGGCGCGCCTCACGGAACATTCCAGTAGGAATGTTCCGCTCGCTCTGGCTCGCGAAAGCCAAGCTCGAAGACGAAAGTATATAACACATGATTAGAAAACCATTAAGCTTAGGGGAATAATTTTCGGGAAGATGATCAAGTGTATAGACAGGTCTGGAAAGAAATACAGTATAAGACAGGTGCTGAACGATATAATAGGCCACTTAAAAATTCCTATTATATATGGATTTCCTTCTGGGCATAGGATACCAGGTGATATTAACGTTACCCTGCCATTTGGAACATCTGTAACAATAGATGCAGATAAAGCAAGGGTTATAGTAAACGAAGGTGGAGTAAGCTGATTTAAAAAGGAGATATTAAATGCTAAGAAGTATAGGAGATTACATTGATATTGTCGGAGCGGAGACTATTTCAAAGATTTACAAGAAGGCTAATAAATTATATGGGAAACGCATAGCAAATGTGAATGCGACGTTCCTGGGAGGAGGTGTGGCAGAAATACTTGGCAGGATGGTGCCACTCATGAATGAGATCGGCCTAGATGCCGAATGGCGCACCATCCATGGAAGCCCCGCTTTTTTCGACATAACCAAGAACTTCCATAATGCGATGCAGGGAGGGGCGATAGAGATCACAGACCACATGAGATCGCACTATATGAATATCAATGAGGAGTATGCCAAGTTTACGCATATGAATGTCTATGACTGCATTATCGTGCACGATCCTCAACCGCTCCCGCTTATAAAATTTTGTGGAAAACAACAGCCCTGGATCTGGCGATGCCATATCGATATCACCAATCCGAATCCGGAACTCTGGGATTTTCTGAAAAGGTTTATGATACAGTATGACACTATAATCGTCTCGAGCGAGAAATACAAAAAGTCGGATCTTCCGGTTTCGCAGCGGGTCATTCCGCCGGCGATCGACCCTTTGTCGTTAAAGAATCAAGAGCTTTCAGAAGACGAGATTATGAAGTATATCAGAGAATCCGATATCCCGACCGACAAGCCTATAATTACGCAGGTATCGAGGATGGATTCCTGGAAAGACCCTGAAGGCGTGCTCGAAGTCTTTAAACTGGTAAAAGAGAAGGTGGACTGCAGGCTTCTCTATTGTTACAACCTGGCCACCGATGACCCCGAAGGGATAAAGATATACGATAAGGTATACACAAAAGCTAAAAAATTTGCGGAAAACAGGGATGTTTTGTTCGTAGTAGGAAATAACGAACTCCTTGTAAACGCAATTCAGAGATTTTCAACCGTGATTATTCAGAAATCAACAAGAGAAGGTTTCGGCCTTGTCATTGCGGAAGCTATGTGGAAAGGAAAACCCGTTGTCGCCGGCAATGTAGGTGGTATACCAAGTCAAATTAAAGACGGTAAAACAGGTTTCTTGGTCGATCCCCATGATTATAAAGCTTGCGCCGATAGGATCGTAAGGTTTCTTCAGGACCAAAAACTAGCTCAAGAAATGGGAAGGCGGGCCAAAGAATTTGTCAGAGAGAGATTTCTTACCACACGGCTGATATCAGATTATCTGGATTTGTTATACGATGTATTAAAATAAGTATCATTTTTTTATGCCTTGGCGCCCAAGCGGTGCCCAACTAAAGTGAATATACAGGAAAATCTTGTTACTTATCATTAATAGTTATATAATAGCAACAACGAATTCAGAGATACCCCTATAACGAAGGATTATTTACATTGAAAATAGTTAGAGAAGTATTAATGCTTACTGAACTGAAACAGATGGCTGCTGCTACATTTGGAGATTTAGTTAAAGCCGCCATCGATGTTGACAGAGAGCTTATTGCGGTCGATGCCGAACTTCATGCTGATTTGGAAGCATTGCTTCTACAGGATGGATCTAAACAAAAAAGCCTTTGGGGAATTAACTTTTATCCAGAAATGCATGGAGATGACTTTATTGAGTTTGATTCTATGATTAATATGCGTCCATCGCAAGGCAACAGAAGCCGTGCCATAGAAAATAAAGAAATATGTAAAAAAATAATAGAGATCGTTGCAAAGAGGATTAAGCAATGAGTTATCAGCATAAAGATCTAGCGATGGGCCGTTGGAAACACTTGCCGTTTCTTGAGCAAATGGCAAATATTGGGAGCGAAGTGGAACGCGCCCTTAAATGGCGAGTGAAGCATAATACCGCTTATTATCAGCAAGCTTCTGAGCGTATTCTGGAGCTGATGGATTTGACTTTGGACAGCGTTACGGGTTTTGCCCGCCTTAAAGAACTTGCCCGCTTACGAGAAGCGATTGTGGATTACTTCTTTGGAACAAACCAGTTTAAATCTACAGAAGTATTGTGGAGAAAATACTTTTCAAGTTTTACCTATGCCGCCCGCAAAAATTACTAATATTGCTACCTCTTTCAAAAATTACGTCAATATACCATGAAACGATTCGAGATCATAGACCATACCGCTGATATCAGCATAAAGGCATACGGGAAAAGCTTAAAAGAGCTTTTCCGGAATGCCGCCTTCGGAATGTTCAATATCCTAGCGGACCTGGAAGGCATCACCACCTCAACAAGCTTAGAACTAAAGCTCGACGCTCCCGACAAAGAAGAATTACTTATCGAATGGCTGGATGAACTTTTGTATAATTTTTACACCAAACAACTAATATTCTGCGATTTTGACATCACGGAACTTACAGACAAAAATCTGACCGCCAAAGTAAAAGGCCGCTTTATCGGAGAAAACAAGAACCGTCTAAAAACAGAGATAAAAGCAGCCACTCGCCATGACCTGCATATTACTAAGAAGGAAGATACTTACGAAGTCCGAATAGTTTTCGACGTTTAAGAGGAACCACTATGGGTAACGAATGGCAGGGCCCGCTCGAGAAAATAGACGCCTACAGGTGGATGATCCCGCAGACTTACGCAAACGGGATGAAAGTCCCGGGCATGATATACGCCGATGAAAACCTGCTTAAAAGTATAAAGCGTGACAGGGCACCTCAACAGGTTTCCAACGCTGCTTTCCTTCCGGGTATTGTCAAATATTCATTCGCTATGCCTGATATCCACTGGGGATACGGCCTGCCTATCGGAGGTGTTGTTGCTACCGATATCGAAGCGGGAGGAGTCATCACGCCCGGCGGCGTGGGTTTTGACATCTGCTGCGGCCTGCGGCTCTTGCGTTCCAATCTTACCGAAAAAGAAGTCAGGCCTAAGCTTGATAACCTTATTCATGCACTCTTTTCCAATGTACCGGCCGGCGTAGGCTCAAAAAGTAATATAAAAGTGAACGCGGCGGAAGAAGAAAAGATCATGGTGAAAGGCGCCCGCTGGGCCGTTGAAAAAGGCTTCGGTACAAAAGAGGACCTTGAGCGGACAGAAGATGGCGGGTGCATGGAAGGAGCCGACGCTTCCCATGTATCTGATAGGGCCTTTGAGCGCGGAAGCAATCAATCAGGAACACTTGGATCGGGAAATCATTTTCTAGAAGTGCAGATCGTGGATGAGGTATATGATGATAATGCTGCCGGCATTTTAGGCTTGGATAAAGGAGCTATAACTGTTATGATACATTGTGGCAGCCGCGGCTTTGGCCACCAGGTCTGTAGTGATTACTCAAAGGGCATGGTCAGGGCTCTTTCAAAATATAATATAAATGTTCCGGACCGTCAGCTCGCATGTGCCCCTGTCAATTCACCGGAGGGCAAAGCGTATATTGCCGCGATGAAATGCGCCGCGAACTATGCCTGGAATAACAGGCAGTGCCTGATGCATAAAGTAAGAGGCGTCTTTGAGAAAGTCTTTGAGGCCGGGCAGAAAGATCTTGGAATGGCGCTGGTCTGGGACGTTGCGCATAATATAGCTAAATTTGAGAAATACAATATAAACGGCAAAGATAAGCTTCTATGCGTTCATAGAAAAGGCGCTACAAGGGCATTCGGGCCCGATAATCCCGCTGTTCCCGGAATATATAGAAAAATAGGCCAGCCTGTTATCATCCCCGGGGATATGGGCCGTAATTCTTATGTACTCGTTGGCACGAAGAAGGCCGAAGAAGAGACATTCGGCAGCACCTGTCATGGTGCGGGCAGGCTTATGTCGCGAAAGGCCGCAGCTAATGCGCCAGAAAGGCATACGCTTCTCCGGGATCTCGAAGCAAAAGGCATAAAAGTAATGGCAGCGGGAAGAGGCACTCTTGCCGAAGAAGCTCCTTACGCGTATAAGAACGTTAATGAAGTAGTAGATGTGGTACACAATGCCGGAATATCAAAAAAAGTATGCAGGATGCGACCGATAGGTGTCATCAAAGGATAGAGGGAGTAAGGTGGCTTATGCTTGATATAAAATTTATTAGAGAATACCCGGATATAGTTAAGAAATCGTTAAAAGATAGAAATACTAAGCTTGATATCGATGAACTGCTTTCACTTGATACAAAAAGGCGGGAATTACTTACAGAAGTGGAGGCGCTTAAGCATAAAAAGAACACACTTTCCCAGAAAATAGGCCAGAAACTAGCAAAAAAAGAGGATGTAAATCGAGAGAAAAGTGAGATTAAATCAATATCCCAAAATATCAATGAAATAGAGCCAAAAGTGGAAGAAATTGAGCAAAAAATTCACCATTTTGTATTCACTATCCCAAATATACCCCATAAATCCGTTCATATTGGTCCTGAAAAAGAAGCAAATCAGGTGGTAAAGGAGTGGGGTAAGCCTCCAAAATTCAACTTTAAGCCGAGTACCCATATAGAAATAGCCGATCTCCTGGACATCATCGACTTTAAGAGAGCCTCAAAAATCACAGGTTCATCCTTCATATTATACAAAGGCCTTGGAGCCAGGCTGGAAAGAGCGCTGATCAATTTTATGCTCGATTTACATACTAAGAAGCATGGTTATACGGAAGTATTTCCGCCTTTTCTGGTGAATAGGGACAGCATGACAGGTACCGGACAGCTCCCTAACCTGGAAGAAGATATGTATAAATTAAAGGATGACGATCTATTTTTGATACCCACGGCGGAAGTGCCTGTGACAAATATGCATAGAGACGAAGTCATTGCTTTCGATAAGTTGCCGCTCTGCTACGCCGCGTATACAGCGTGTTTCAGGAGAGAAGCAGGATCATATGGGAAGGATACCAAAGGCCTTACCAGAGTGCACCAGTTTGACAAAGTGGAGATGGTCAAATTTGTCAAGCCGGAGACATCTTACAATGAACTGGAGTCCCTGCTGCAGAATGCCGAAAAAGTGATCCAGCTTCTTGAGCTGCCCTACAGGATCATTCAGCTTTCTTCGCATGGGATAAGCTTCGCGGCGTCAAAATGCTACGACATTGAATTATGGGCGGAGGGAAGTAAGATGCAGCTCGAGGTCTCAAGTTGCAGCAATTTTGAGGATTTCCAGGCGCGAAGGGCGAATATAAGGTATCGGGATAAGAAGACTAACAAACTCTCATATGTCCATACGTTAAACGGATCCGGAGTCGCCACAGCAAGGCTGCTTATAGCTTTATTGGAGAATCATCAGACTAAGGCCGGAAACGTACTTATACCTAAAGCGTTACGGCCATATATGGACGGCCTTAAGGAAATAAAACCGGCCTAGCTAGATGCGGAAAACAGTTAAGACAGTCATAGGAATATTATTATTACCGTTTGTAATAAGTTTTTCCAAGTCATTCTATTCGCAGTTCGGGAATATAGATGTTTTTTTGTCAATGGGGCAGCAATATTTTTTGTTCGGAATAGGGATATATTGCTTTATTCAGCTTTTTTTGTTCAAGCCGGTATACGCTTATGTATTAGGGCATGAGACGGTTCACGCTCTGGCGGCCTGGCTTTGTTTCGGCAAGGTGACATCTTTTAAAGCTTCTTCCGCCGGCGGGAGCATCTCAACAAGTAAAAACAATATATTTATTTCTCTCAGCCCGTATTTTATCCCCATTTATTCATTGACTTTGATCGTGGTTTATTATTTAATAAACCATGTTTTTACGGATGGCCTGATAAGCCCGTCATATTTTATGCTTCTTTTAGGGCTGACGATCGCTTTTCACATCATAATGACGGTCGACACGTTAAAAACAAGGCAGCCCGATCTTATTAAGGCGGGCTATCTTACTTCTTCGATATTTATATATGTGATCAATGTGACTGTGATAGCTCTGGCGTTCGGGATCTTATTCGAGGGTTTTTCATTCCGCTCTTTTTTAAGTAACGCGTATGTGATGTCTTTGCATATATATAAGTCGATCTTTAACCAGTTGTTTTTGTAGGTTAAAATCGGGAAACGGAGAGGTACGGAAGTGGATAAAACCGGGCGGTCTTGAAAACCGCTTGACTCCTTGCGGGTCACGTGGGTTCGAATCCCACCCTCTCCGCCA
>JADHVZ010000009.1 GCA_016783745.1 Candidatus Omnitrophota bacterium
TCTCGACTGCAGCCTCCCGTAGGAGTCTGGGCAGTGTCTCAGTCCCAGTGTGGCTGACCATCCTCTCAGACCAGCTACCCGTCAAATGCCTTGGTGAGCCGTTACCTCACCAACAAGCTGATAGGACGCGGGCCCCTCTCCAATCGACAGCTTATAAATAGAGGCCATCTTTGATCACCATACGGTGATGTTATCCGGTATTAGCCTCGCTTTCGCGAAGTTATTCCGATTTCGGAGGCAGGTAACCCACGCGTTACTCACCCTTTTGCCACTATCCGTCACCTTACGGTGCCGGATCGTTCGACTTGCATGCCTAATCCACGCCGCCAGCGTTCGTTCTGAGCCAGGATCAAACTCTCCAAATATAAAAAACACCTGAACTCAGCTCATATTCGGCCTTGGTTATCTGATTTTCAAAGAACTGTACTTAAATATGTAGAGACAAAAAAAACATCGCATGACGATGCCTTTCCATCCTCATATCCAAGCGCGTTACAAAAAAAATTATCCGCCTCTGTGAACGGAAATTATCAATTTCGCTCCTTCTTTCGAGGAGTTCAAATGCATCCCTAATCCCAAATTATATCACAAAAGTCCGTCGAAGTCAAGATTGAGAAAGGCGCAATTTTTAAATAAGTCTAGTAGATTATACACGATTTTCGGCGAGAGTCAAGTAAAATATGCCGATTTTTTTATAAAAATGATTATTTCCTACGGACATTTATAAATCTTAATTTTCCGGCTTTAAGGCCGGCCGCTTTTTCCGTAAGTTTGACGGTATAGCCGATATCATCTATTCTTTCGTCCTCAAGCGTGACGCCGCCCTGCTTGACAAGGCGCTTCGCCTCCGCCCTGCTTTCGCAAAGTCCGGCTTCCGTTAAGAGATCTATAATATTTATCTCGTCACTTGATATTGCCACCTCGCGGGCATCATCAGGGGCCACTTTCTGGACGAATATTTTTTCAAAATTTCGCTCTTCCCTGTCAGCCTGTTTTTTGTCGTAATACTGGACTACGATATTTTTCGCCAGATCTGACTTAGCTTTTTTAGGATGGACCCTGCCGTCAGCCACCGCCCCCCTGACAGCGCTGACATCTTCATCGGTCAAAAGTTCATAATATTTATACATCAAGTCATCGGAGATGGACATCAGTTTTCCGTACATATCCTTCGGGGGCTCGTTTATACCTACATAATTTCCGAGTGATTTCGACATCTTTTGCACTCCGTTCAGCCCTTCAAGGATGGGCATGGTAAGGACGATCTGCGGCTCCTGGCCATATGCATGCTGCAGATTGCGCCCTACCAGCATATTAAATTTTTGATCCGTGCCTCCCATTTCGACATCCGACTTCATTATCACCGAATCATAACCTTGCATAAGAGGGTAAAACAATTCCAGGTAACTGATCGGCTTGTTCTCCTCTAATCTCTTCTCGAAATCGTCCCGCTCCAGCAGCCGGGCTACGGTATACCGCTGGGCAAGTTCCACAAATTGGTCGAACGTAAACGGTGGCCGCTTAGACGTATCTCTATAGTTAGAAAACCAGTCGCTGTTGAACCTTAGCTGAAAGACTTTTTTATCTTTTGTGTTGAGTATTTTGCTGATCTGTTTCACGTATGTTTTCGCGTTCTTTTCTACTTCATCCCACGTAAGTGTTTTTCTTGTCTCGGACCGGCCCGAAGGGTCCCCTATCAGCGCTGTGGCGTCACCTATGAGAAAATCCACTTTGTGCCCCAGATCCTGGAAGTGCCTGAGCTTGCGGAGTAACACGGTATGGCCTAAATGGATATCAGGCGCGGTGGGATCGAACCCCGCTTTCACCTTCAGCGGTTTTCCGTTCTTTATGGACCTCTCGAGCTTGGCCTTGAGATCTTTTTCCTGAATGATCTCTATCGTACCCCGCTTGATCAGGGTGAGCTGCTTATCTATATTATACATAACACCTTCTTTCATTGAACTTAAATCATTGTAACAAATCAAATATGCATTGTCAAATTCATATTTGCATGATATACTTTATGTCATGAGAAAAAAAGGCTTCACATTAATAGAGTTGCTGGTAGTGATATCGATTATATGTTACCTGGCCACCCTTCTCACTCCCGCTTTCGGCAGAGCGCGGGAAGCGGCCCGGAGCGCGCAATGCATCAACAATCTGCGGCAGATCGGACTAGGTATGCATATGTATTTAGATGAGCACCAATTTCAGTTTCCACCCATGCTATTCAGTGATCAGACAGCCTGGTATAACGCCCTGGAACCATACATAGACGACCCTAAAGTATTCGAATGCCCGAATTACCAGTATCACAACTACGATAACCGTTCATTATTTTCTTACGGTTATAACGGAGTCTACGGTCTGGGTTTTCATGACGGCTCAAAATGGGTAGGTAGGGATATCAGCGAGGTATCCAGTCCTTCTCAATGCATAATGATAGCTGACGGAGCTTTTGTGGCGGGCGAACCGCCGAAAAGCCTCTTCTACGTGTACAAAACCAATCTTCCTTCCGACAGGCATGGCCAAGGAGCAAATATTCTTTTTGTAGGCGGCAACGCCAAATGGCATCGCCGTGATCACATTCCTACCACCGGAGAAGATAGTAAGATCTGGTGGAATTACTAATTAGGCTCCGTCCCTAATTATTACTTTCCTTGACAATGCCTTCGTGAAAACGCACGGAAAGTGTCCCATTTGGGATTGCAGCTTTGTTATTTATTGCAATCCCAAAGCGATCTTGCGTTGCGCTTCGTCCAGCTTCACTACTTTTACCGCCAGCTTAGCGCCTATCTTGTATTTACTCTCAAGGTCCGTTTGCGTTTTTTCCTCTAACTCACTCACGTGAATCAAACCCTCAAGGTCTTTTTCCAGTTCCACGAATATACCGAAGTTAGTGATCTTGGAGATCTTACCGGTTGTGGTATGCCCTTCGCTGTAAGTCTGGGAGATCTTAGACCAGGGATCCGGCGTCAACTGTTTCAGCCCAAGTGATAACTTTCTGTTTTTTGCATCCATCGATAAGACAACGGCTTCTATCTTCTGCCCCTTCTTCAGTACTTCCCTGGGGTGGCTCACCTTCTTCGTCCAGGACATCTCAGAGACATGAACAAGGCCATCTATGCCTTCTTCGAGCTCCACGAATGCTCCATAGTCTGTAAGATTACGCACCTTGCCCTTTACCCTGGCGTTAACCGTGAATTTGTCTTCGGCTCCCAGCCATGGATCCACCTCCAGCTGCTTCATCCCGAGAGATATCTTTTGACTGCTTTTATCAGAATCAAGTACAACCGCTTCCACGACATCACCTATGGCAAGCAATTCATTCGGGTGGCTGTACCGCTTTGACCATGACAGCTCCGAAATATGCACCAGGCCCTCTATGCCTTTTTCAAGTTCCACAAACGCCCCGTAAGGCATAAGATTGACCACTTTACCCTTTATCTTCGATCCTACCGGATACTTCTTGTCAACATCCTGCCATGGATTAGCGCTCTTCTGCTTAAGCCCCAGCGACACCCTGTTTGTAGCCTTATCAAAATCCAGCACTACTACTTCCACTCTATCGCCAATGGCAAGCACCTCACTGGGATGGGAGATCCTCCCCCAGCTCATATCCGTTATGTGGAGCAATCCGTCGAGCCCGCCCAGATCTATAAAAGCTCCAAAATCAGTGATATTCTTTACGGTTCCGGATACGATACCGCCTTTCTTCAGCTCTTTCAAAAGCTTCAGTCTGGATTCCTCAAGCATCTGTCTCAAGAAATCTTTTCTTGAAACTACGATATTTTTTCTGGGCCTGTTTATTTTGACTATCTTGAAATCCAGGACCTGGCCGATCAGCTCATCCAGATTGCAATAAGTCTTAAGGCTTGCCAGAGATGCCGGTAAAAAAGCCTCCATGCCTATGTCCACCATGATGCCGCCCTTGACTTTACGCACAGGCTTGCCGGCTATAGCATCGCCTTCCTTATAAGTCGATATTATTCTCTCCCAGCCTTGAAGCTTGTCAGCCTTCTGCTTAGATAATACGACACATCCGTCTTCATCCTCCTTTGACTCCAGAAGCACTTCTACGGAGTCTCCTACCTTCAGTTTGTCGGGCTCGGAAAATTCCCATTTGGCGATTATGCCTTCCGATTTATAACCGATATCCACGACTATATCATCGCGCCTGACATCGATTATCTTTCCCTTAACGACCTGGCCCTCCTTAAAATCCTTTATAGAATCCTCATATAAAATAGCCAGATCATCGGTTTTGGAGGGCGCCGGCTCTTTCTTAACCTGCTCTTCCTCCGCTTCCCTTTCTTCCTGCTCAGCTCGCTCGTTCTTTATCTCGATCCCCTTAAGTTGTTCTTTGAAATCAGGCTCATGGGATCCGGTGCCGCCAGGCTCGGAAGGCGTTCCGAGGGGCTTTCCCTCGTCACCTTCTTTCTTGTCCGGTTTTGGTTCTTCCTTTCCTTTTCTTTTCCAAAGCATACTCTCTTCTCTCAACCTTCCTTTCTCACTTGTTTTATTTTTTCAACGACCTCGTCAACGATCCAGCGAGGCGTTGATGCGCCGCTAACCACTCCCACTCTCTTTTTACCCTTGAGCCACACGTTTCTTATCTGGCTCCGGCTGTCTATATGATGAGCCTGAGTACCGCGGGCCTTACATATTTCATATAGCCTTTTCGTATTAGCGCTATTCTTACCTCCTACAACAAAAACAACATCATTGTCCCTGGAAAAAATATCGGTAGACTTCTGCCGCATGTTCGCGTCACTGCATATCGTATTAAAGACCCTGATCTCGGCAAAATCTTTATTGAGCAGCTCAGAGATCACTTCTGAAAAATTGCGCTGCGATTGAGTGGTCTGGGCGATCACTCCTATCTTCCCTTTTTTCAACGTAAGCTTCCTCGCGTCGCTTTTATTTGATATCACAAAGGCTTTATTACCGGAAAAATCATTTAAGCTCTTTACCTCCGGATGCCCCTTGTCTCCCACTATCACAACTTTATATTCTTCCGCGCATAATTTTTTAGCGATCATCTGCGCGTTATACACAAAAGGACATGTCGCGTTTATAACGGCTACTTTCTTTCTGCCCAATTCCGCAAGCGTATCCGGATGGATGCCGTGAGAACGCGTTACCACAGTGCCTTTGTTTATATTCTTATAATCCCGCGTGACATTAAGCCCTTTGCCTGAAAGTTCGTTTACAACGCGTTGATTATGGATAAGCGGGCCCAGTGAATATACCGGGCCGGAACTTTTCTTTAACGCTCCCTCCGCCAGCGAGATGGCGCGCTTGACTCCGAAACAAAAATCCGAAAATTCCGATATATTGATCTTAAGCGCCATTTCCCACTTCCCGCACTATTCTCTCTGTGACCTCAGCTATTGTCATGCCTGTCGTGTCGATGGTGACCGCGTCATCGGCTTTCTTAAGCGGCGCGACTTCGCGCGTTTTATCCGAATGATCTCTAGCCATGACATCTTTTTCTATATCATCCATTGTAACGTCGTACCCCTTCGCTTTAAGCTCCTTAAAACGTCTGCTGATCCTCTCCCTGGCGTTGGCGTCCAGATATATCTTTCTGTCAGCGTCCGGAAATACGACCGTCCCTATATCGCGCCCCTCAAGCACAGCTCCCTTGCCGGCTGAAGCCGTCTTCCTCTGAAGCTTAGTCATCTCTTCCCTTACCCCGGGGATACGGGCAACGTATTTCACGTTATTTGTGACGTAGGATTTTCTTATTTCCTCGGAAACATCCACGCCTTCGAGCTGTACGGAAAGTTTAAATTCCCCGTCTATCTTAAACGCGATATCCATGCCCTTTGCAAGGTCAATCAGGCCGCCCTCATCATCAAACTTTATACCGCCCTTAATAGCCTTGAGCGTCAGGGCCCGGTACATAGCGCCCGTATCCACGTAAAGCAGGCCCAGGCGCTTAGCCACTTCTTTTGCCACAGTACTTTTTCCGCTTCCGGCCGGGCCGTCTATCGCTAAAATGAAGTTTCGCTTCATCGCAAACTGAATCTATCCCGCTTCTTCTTCGCTTGAATAAGGATATTTTTAAGCTTCCTGTCTTTATTTTGTAAAATAGAATTTCTGATATCTATTAATCCGTCGAGATAATCCTCGATATCCTTGACCACGTTCTTACGGTTAGCCGTTAAGATGGATATCCATAGATCGGGGTCACTTGCCGCGATACGGGTGGTATCCCCAAAACCTGTCGAGGCGAAATCCATCGATTTGCCCTTAGCCGACAAAGACAATGCCGAAGCGACCACATGCGGCAGATGGCTGATGTTGCTGATCCTTTTATCGTGCTCCGCAGGCGACAACAGGTACACCTTAGATCCGAGTGCCTTCCAAAAACTCAGAACCAGCCTCAATGCCTTCTTGTCAGTATACTTAGTCTTGGTGACTATACACGGTGATCTTTTAAACAGATCACCGCTGGCTTTATCTATACCGCGCTGTTCCGAACCGGCCATCGGATGAACGCCCACAAAAAACGCTTCTTTCCCGAGGATCCTTTCAGAATCCCGCACTATGGCCTCTTTGACGCTGGCGACGTCCGTTACGATACAGCCTTCCTTAAGATAGGGCGTTATCGCTTTTAACGTGCTTAAGACTCTGTTTACCGGAGTGGCCAGCACAACCATATCGGACCCGGAGACCGATTCCTTCACTTCGAGCGTTCCGGCATCGATCGCCTTCCGCTTCATAGCTTTTCTAAGTGTGTTTTTGTGAGCGGTCACGCCTATGATGCGGGAAACAAGCCCCTTTCTCTTCGCGGCAAATCCTATCGACCCGCCTATTAGACCCACGCCTATGATTGTTATTTGTTTGAATTTCATGGTTCGGTTTTCGCTGTACGGTTTTCGGTTTACGGTTAATGGTGTACGGTTTACGGTCTACGTACAATGCCGCTGTAGGCAGCCACGGATTTTAAAACCGTGAACCGAAAACCGTAAACCGAAAAGCGTTATACTTCCCTGCCTACCGCTTCAGCGACAGCCTTAAGACCGCTCATCATGGCGGTAAACTTTTCCGGCAGCAATGACTGGGCACCGTCGGAGAATGCGTTTTCCGGATCCGGGTGCACCTCCACTATCAGGCCGTCCGCGCCCGCTGCGATCGCGGCATTCGAGCAGGGCGTAACAAGGCCCCATCTACCTGTCGCATGGCTCGGATCTACGATCACAGGCAGATGACTCAAATTTTTTATTACCGGCACGGCGCTTATATCTAATGTAAAACGCGTATAATCCTCAAACGTCCGTATGCCTCTTTCACACAGGATCACGTTAAAATTTCCTTCCGATAATATATATTCAGCCGACATCAGCAGGTCCTTGATCGTGGATGACATCCCTCTCTTCAAGAGAACCGGTTTTTTTGACTGACCAACTTCCTTTAACAGAGTAAAATTCTGCATGTTCCGCGCGCCTATCTGAATGACATCCGCGTATTTTTCGATAAGGGGCATATCCCTGGGATCCATGAGCTCCGTCACTATAGGCAGCCCTGTGATCTTTTTCGCCTCTTTCAGAAATTTAAGTCCGTCCTCTCCCAGGCCCTGGAAGGAATAAGGCGAGGTCCGCGGTTTAAATGCTCCTCCGCGCAGCATTAAAGCGCCCGCCCCCGCGACATGCCTGGCTATCTTTAACAATAGAGATTTACTTTCCACGGAGCACGGACCGGCCATGATCACTATTTTCTTACCCCCTATCCTTACGCCCTTACCCACCTCGACTACGCTGTCTTCTCTCTTGAAGTCTCTGGAAACAAGCTTGTAGGGTTTTAATATGGTAAGCACCTTCTCAACGCCGGGGAATACCTCAAGCGGCTGTAACCTGATAATATCCTCTTCGCCTATGACACCTATGATCGTTCTCTCGGTGCCTTTGGAGACCATGGGCTTCAGGCCCAGTTTCTTTACCTTTTTTATGATATGGTCGAGCTGTTTCTGAGTGGCCTTTGGCCTTAGAACTATTATCATAAAACTCCCCTTAGAGCCTTCATGAACTTTCTATTCTCCGCCATAGTGCCGATTGTAACGCGAATGTAGCTATCCAGCCCATACGCGTTCATATCGCGCACTATAACACCCCGCTTCAGCATTTTCTGGAATATATCCCTTCCGCTCTGCTTCACGTTTATAAGAATAAAATTCGTATCGCTCTTTACGTAATCCAGCCCGAACACTTCGAGCTGCTTGTAAAGATAGTGTTTGCCTTCTAGAATAAGCAGTTTACTGTTCTCAATATGCTCTAAATCCTCCAGGCTTGCGATAGCCGCGGCCTGAGCTACTGAATTTACATTAAACGGCTGCCTGACGCGATTCATGAAGGCGGCAGTCTCTTTTTCCGCAATGCCATATCCTATCCTCAGTCCGCTTAGGCCGTGGGCCTTGGAAAAGGTCCTGAGGATCATCACATTCTTCCTGCCGATATATCTTTTTGTATCAGGAAAATCCTCCCTTTCCACAAATTCGTAATAGGCTTCATCGAAGACCACTATGAGATTGGGAGATATATCCTCTAAGAACTTCTCTATCTCCGCTTCCCCTACACTTCTGCCTGTAGGGTTATTCGGATTATCTATAAAGATAAGCTTTGTCTTATCCGTAATAGACGCCTTGATAGCCGCTAGATCCGCCTTAAAGTCTTTAAGCGGTAAGACTACCGGCGAACCTTCCGTGACCTTACACGCGATATTGTAGATCAGAAACGAAGGTTCGCTCATTATCACCTCGTCGTCCTTATTGACAAAGGTCCTTAAAGCGAGTTCGATGATTTCATTGGAGCCGTTGCCTATGATCAGATTATCCGCAGATACATTTAAACTCCTGCTCAAGGCCTGCTTAAAATAATAACAGCTACCGTCAGGATATCTATTGACCGAGAGCGCGGCCTTCTTTATAGCCTTTATGGCGTTCTTCGAAGGCCCCAAAGGATTCTCATTGGAAGCCATCTTGACTATGCTCGATATGCCGAGCTCACGCTTGAGTTCCTCGATAGGCTTACCCGGCTCATAGGGCTTTATGCCTATGACGTTCTTTCTGACTAAATTTTTTATCATTGCTTATACCTGCGCTCGTTTATCGTATATCGTTAATCGTATATCGTTTTTGTTGATGACCTCCACCGGATTTGTACGATAAACGATAAGCGATCAACGAATTACCTGCGAGCGTACCCCCAACTAGCTTGCCTTCGGATACGATCCTAACACCTTCAGGAATAAACAGTTGTTCTTGAGCGAAGCGAGCGCCTTCCGCACTTTTCTTTCCTTATGATGCCCGTCTAAATCGACAAAGAAATAATACTTCCACGCCTTTCTTTTGGAAGGCCGGGATTCTATTTTTGTCAGATTGATCCTTCTTCTCTTAAAAGGAATAAGTATATCATGTAAAGCGCCTGCCCTGTCCTTCATAGTAAATAATATCGATGTCTTGTCATGGGCAGTGGCTTTTACTTCCTGCTTGCCTATTATCAAAAACCGCGTGATGTTGTGCCTTGAATCCTGTATAGAGCGCGCCAGTATATTCAGACCGTATTTCCCGGCTGCCAGCCCGCTTGCTATAGCGGCGCGGTCTCCGCCGTGAGTGGCGTGCATTGCCGCGGCGGTAGTGCTTGCAACTGCCGTTAGACTGGCATTGGGCAGATTCGTCTCGAGCCACATGCGGCATTGGGCAAACACCTGCTCATGAGAATAGACTCGTTTTATAGATGATATTTTATTGCGTTTAGTCAAAAGATGATGCTCTATGGGCAAATATACCTCCGAACAGATCTTTAACTCTGAATCCACAAACATATCAAGCGTGTGGTTAACCGCTCCCTCTGTGGAATTCTCAATAGGCACCACACCGTAATCCGCCCTTCCGCGCTCGACCTCTGTGAATACCTCACTGATGCTTTTACATTCAAGATATCTTAACGACTCCCCGAATTTCCTAAGGGCCGCTATATGAGTAAAAGTGGCCTGCGGGCCCAGATACGCTATCTCCAGGGGCTTTTCCAGGGCGAGCGAACCCGACATTATCTCGCGGTACACCGCTTTAAGGGAATCGTCGGAAAGGGGCCCTTTATTATCGCTGACTAATTTTCTGTATACTTCTTTTTCCCTGTCCGGGACGTAGACACTGGCACCCTTCTTTGACTTGGCTCTGCCTATAGACAAAGTCAAACCGGCCCTTTCGTTCAGAAGCCCTAATATTTTACCGTCTATCTTATCGATTTTTTTACGAAGTCTGGTTATCTCCATAGGAACCTCCTTCCTCTTGCACGGCATCATACGCGCCGGTATTCAATTGAGCTATTTTATCCCTCTCCTCTTCGGATAGATCGAATTCCGAGAACTCATTTAATATAGGAAGGTCCTTCAGTGTATTCAATCCAAAATGCTCCAGGAACAGCCGTGTAGTGCCGTACAGTATGGGCCTGCCCACAGTCTCCCGCCGGCCGGTGATCCTTATTAGTCCTCTCTCGAGAAGCGTATCAAGCGGGCCCTCAACATTGACTCCCCTGATCGCCTCAAGCTCGCTCCTTGTGACGGGCTGCTTGTATGCTACTATAGACAACGTCTCAATGGACGCCCGGGAAAGCCTTGATTTCTGGCCTTTAAACCACTTCTTGAGATAAGGGGCCAACTCCGGCGCCGTGCTCAGCCTGTATCCGCCCGCGATCTCATAAAGCCTAAAACTTGAGTCCTCACCGCTGTATTTTACCTTAAGATCTTCTATAGCTTTTTTGACAAGAGGCTCATCCACGCCAAGCACTTCTTTTACCTGTGTTACCGGAACAGGAGCGGAACTGATGAACAAGAATGCTTCGAGGACTCTTCTTAATTCATTTTGATCCATATTTACCTCTATTTACTTTCCCGACGGTTTTACGGTCTCCGGATTTTTGATTATTTCTATCTCGCTGAAAGGATCCTGCTGTATCACCAGGATCTCCTTCAATCTTATAAGTTCCAGGACAGCTAGAAACGTAGCGATTATCTCTAATTTACTCTTTGCTTCACTGAAAAGCCGGCTAAAAAATATCCTCGTCTGATTGACTAACATATGAAATATATCGTGCATCTTTTCACCGACAGTAAATTCGTCCTTGACCACCCTGTAGAAGGTATCCTTAGGCACCTCTTTTAACACCTTGGAGAATGCTGTCAGAAGATCAAATATGCTCGCTTCGAAAAATGGGCTGTCTTCTGTCTCCAGAAGCGGCCTCTCCTCGGTCTTCCGCGTAAACAGTTGACTTGACACAGCCTCCTTCGCCGCCAATTCATCTGCCGCATCTTTAAAGCGCCTGTATTCGAGGAGCCTTTTTACGAGTTCGGAACGCGGGTCTTCCTGCTCCATCTCCTGCTGAGGCGTTTCATCCGGCGGCAGAAGCATCTTTGATTTTATCTGCATAAGAGTGGCGGCCATCACTATAAATTCGCCGGCTATATCCAGATCAAGAAGCTTCATCATCTCAATGTATTCAAGATACTGATCGGTTATCTTGGCGACAGGAATATCGTAGATATCGATCTCTTCTTTTTTAATAAGAAAAAGCAGGAGGTCCAGCGGACCTTCGAAAATCTCAAGTTTGACTTTATATTTCATCTTTTTTTATCGTATGGAACAGATGTAAAGTTTTCTTTACCTCATCTATATTTTTTCCGGCCTCCGCGCGCACCTTATCCAGGCATTTCATCAAAGGGCCGATTATTTTTTCCTCTTTATTCACTTCAAGGTCTTTTCGTTTCTTCCTTATGGGCTCAAGATATTCTATCAATACCTCCGCCATTATCTTTTTGCATTCAGTGCATCCGCGAAAGGCGTTTTTACACCAATCCTCCGCTTCTTTTACCATGCCCTCCGGCGCGAAACTCTTATAATACGAAAAGACATTGCATTTCTGCGGATGGCCCTTGTCTGTCAGTCTTATTCTTTTAGGATCCGTTATCATCCGCGCCACTTTTTTTATTATATCATCCGGATTTTCGCCCAGGGAGATGTAATTATCGTAACTTTTTGACATCTTTCTGTTGTCTGTGCCAAGCAACTTCGGTATCTCAGTCAGCAATGCCTCCGGTTCCGGAAACATCACTTCCCCATACATAGTGTTAAAGCGCCTCACTATCTCTCTGGTAAGCTCAAGATGCGGCAGCTGGTCCTCTCCCACAGGAACAACATTCGCTTTATAAAGCGCTATATCGGCGGCCTGGAGCACGGGATAGCCTAAAAAAGCATAGGTCGTAAGTGTCCTGCCCTTGATCTCCCTAAGCTGTTCCTTGTAAGTCGGATTTCTTTCAAGCCAACCTAACGGCACGAATAATGAAAAAGTCATCGCAAGCTCGAGGTGCTCGGGAACATGCGATTGTACGAATACCGAACTTTTACTAAGATCGATGCCGCAGCTTATCCAGTCCAGCATCATATCCATGGAATACTGCTTCAACCGTTCAGGGTCTTCGTACTCGCTCATCAACGCGTGCCAGTCAGCGATCATGAAATAGCATTCATACTCATCCTGAAGCTTTGTCCAGTTTTTTAACGCTCCTACCAGATGCCCGATATGCAACGGCCCGGTAGGCCTCATCCCGCTTAGGATCTTCTTTTTCATTACCTTTTCTCCAGCCTCCGCGCTATTTGCTGAATCTCATACACCTCTATGATGTCGCCTGTTTTTATAGTGTTAAAGTTTGACAGCGCTATGCCGCACTCAAAACCTTCCGCGACTTCCTTGGCGTCGTCTTTAAATCTTTTAAGAGAGGATATCTTGCCCTCGTATATCACCTTTCCTTCTCTAAATAATTTGGCTATGGCATTTCTCCCTATCTTGCCCTTCACTATATAACACCCGGCTATAGTGCCCACTTTAGTCTTCGAGAATACCTGTCTGACCTGAGCCCTGCCCAAAAGCACTTCTTTGGATATCGGCTCAAGCATTCCTTCCATGGCCGCCCTTATGTCGGCTGTCGCTTCATAGATAATATTGTACAGCTTTATCTCAACGCCATCCCTGTCCGCGATCCCCAGAGCCTTCGATTCGACTTTAACGTGAAAGCCTATGATGATAGCGTTTGATGCGTGCGCAAGTACAACGTCGGCGTCGTTTACGTTACCTACCCCTGAATGTATTACATTGATCTTTATATCCCTGGTGCTCAATTCTAAAAGGGACTTCTGAAGGGCCTCGATCGAGCCCGAAACATCTCCCTTCACTATGACCTTCAGTTCCTGCAGCTTGTTTTTTTCTATCTGTTTATATAATCCGGCGAGCGAGACATGCTTTGAAGCCGAAAGCTCTCTTTCCTTGTTGGTATTCTGTCTCCGCATACAAAACTCACGAGCTTTTCTTTCGTCTTTTACGACAAAGAATTTTTCTCCTGCCTGGGGCACGCCTGAAAGGCCTAATATTGCGACGGGCATGGATGGAGGAGCCTCGTGTACCTGCTCGCCCTTATCGTTTATCATCGCTTTTATCTTGCCGTAATAAGAACCCGCTATTACGATCTCCCCTACATGCAGCGTTCCGCTCTGGACCAGTATCGTGGCGACGACTCCGCGGCCGTGAGAAAGTTCACTTTCCACGACAACGCCTTTTGCCATTGTTTTCGGATTGGCCTTTAACTCCAGCATCTCGGCTTCCAGAAGAAGCAACTCAAGAAGCTGGTCTATGCCTTTTCCCGTCTTCGCAGAGACCTCTACTACTACAGTGCTGCCGCCCCAGTCTTCGGGAAGCAGGTTATGTTTTGACAGCTGGTTTTTCACCCCCTCTAGATCTATATGAGGCAGGTCGCATTTGTTGAGAGCGACCACTATCGGCACTCCGGCGGCGCGCGCGTGGTCAATAGCCTCCACGGTCTGCGGCATGACACCGTCGTCCGCTGCTACTACAAGCACTACTACGTCAGTTGCGTTTGCGCCCCTCGCCCTCATCGCTGTAAAAGCTTCGTGGCCGGGTGTATCAAGAAATGTTACGGCGCCTTTTTCAAGCTCGACTTCGTAGGCGCCGATATGCTGAGTTATACTGCCATATTCCTTCGCGGCGATCTTTGTCTTTCGTATCATGTCCAGAAGTGATGTCTTCCCGTGATCGACATGTCCCATCAAAGTCACTACCGGAGCTCTCAGCACAAAATCACTTTCGTCCTCTTCTTCGTATTGCTTATAGGTCTCTTCCTCAAAAGTCGAGATTATACCAACCTCCACACCGTATATACGGGCAATATCACTCACTATCTTTCCATCAAGAGGCTGATTAATAGTGGCAAATATACCCTTTTCTATCATACCCATCATGAGCTCATTAGGCTTGAGTTCCAATTTTATGGCTAGATCTTTTACTGTGATCGGAATGGCTATTTTGATGCTCCTTGCCGGCGGCTCTTCAGCGCTGTAAGGGGCCGATTCGTCTTGTGCGATCTCCCGGCTTAAAACCTTTCCTTCGATATCCGGCTCTTTTTTAACCGGTATCGCGGGCTCTACAGGCGGCTTAATAACTTTTCCCGGCGTGGCCGGAGGCGAAACAGGCGCGGCTTTCTCTGCAGGAGGAGAGGGGCTTTTAGCCTTTATCGACTCCCTTTTCCGGGCTTCCGCTTTTATAGCTTCTTCCCCGGGAGTCTTAAAAATGATCTTCTTGGCCTTTTTAGGTTTACCGGCGATCTTAACGGCGGCTTTCTTCACCGCTTGATTTTTGGATTTCTTTGAAGAAACCGCTTTTTTCCTGGAAACCTTTGGCTTCACGGCCTTGGGAGACTTTTTAGACTTTTTTTCCTCTTTTTCCTGATCACTCTTTTTTGCCATAGCTATCAATCGCTATCCTCCTCCGCCTTCTCCTTTTTCTCATCCTTTTGCGCCCCTTGCCCCTGAAGCCGTTTTATGACATCCTTAGCGGATTCTATCATCCTTTCCGCCGTCTTTGCGCCTATGCCGGGCAACTCGCTTAATTTCTTAGCGCTCGCACCCGCTATCTTATCAATCGTGCTAAACTGTGAATTTTCAAGAATATCCATGGCCTTTTTGCCGACACCTTCGATCGATAGCAAGGAAACACTCTCAATCGCTTTTATATCTTTCTTGCTCCTTATGTCAATATTCCAGCCGGTAAGTTTTGACGCCAATCTTACGTTCTGGCCGTGTTTGCCAATAGCCAGCGACAGTTGATCGTCATCCACTACTACCTTAGCCCGCATATTCTCCCTGTTTATCTCTATATCGGATATCTCAGCGGGGCTAAGAGACGCTTTTATATAATCTCTTGTATCCTCATTCCACCTTATTATATCTATCCTCTCGCCGCCAAGCTCTCTGACAACGTTCTTAACGCGCTGGCCTCGCATCCCTACGCACGCGCCCACAGAATCCACTTTCTCCTCTTTGGAAAACACGGAAAGCTTTGTCCTGTCCCCGGCTTCGCGGGCTATGCCCTTTATCTCTACAATTCCTTCGTCTATCTCCGGTACCTCAAGTTCAAATAACCGCTTTACAAACATAGGATGTGACCTTGAAAGAATGACCTGAGGACCCTTTGTGGTCTTTTTGACTTCCAGTATAAGGGCCCTTACCCTGTCGCCCTGCCTGAAGTTGTCTTTAGGGCATAGCTCTCTTCTCATCAATATGCCCTCTGTCTTTCCCAGATCCACTATCAAGTTGCCTTTGTCAAGCCTGTGAACCGAGCCGGTGCAAAGGGCATGCACCCTTTCGTTAAAATCTTCAAATATGACGTCCCTTTCAGCTTCCCGTATCTTCTGTATGATCACCTGCTTGGCTGTCTGGGCCGCGATCCTTCCAAATTCTTCGGATTTGATCTCTTTGCCTTCGCTTAAAACCTTTATCTCGCCTGTTTCCTTATCGATTTCGACAAATATGTCCTCAACATGCTTGCCGACGATCTTTCTGGCGGCGCTTACCAGAGCAGACTGTATCGCGCTAAACAGCAGGTCTCTGCTTATGCCCTTTTCTCTTTCTATCTGTTCGAGTATATTCAGTAATTCTCCGCTCATCTTTTATCCTATTTTTTTATACCAGGTTTTTATAATCCAGCGTGGCTTTCGAGATCTGAGAAAACGGTATATGCTCAGCCCTACCGCCTTCCGCCAGCACTGTTATGCCTTCATCGTCTACTGCTTCAAGCGGGCCGTTAAATTCCTTCCTGTCATTAACGGGCGCATAAGTATAGACTTGCACTTTTTTGCCTTTCAACTTCAAAAAATCTTTTTTTGTGCTCAGGTGTCTGTCCATGCCCGGAGACGCTATCTCAAGTATATATTTTTCGTTGATGAGATCTTCGTTATCCAGGGCCTCACTTACGATCTCATTCATCCTGGCACATTCACCTATGGTTATGCCTTCTTCTGTGTCGGCCAGGATGCGCAGCACTTTCACGCTGCCTTCCTGCCTGTATATGATATCCACAATGTCGACATTATTCTCATCAAATATGCCGGTTATTTTATCCCGTATCATGCTTATCACATCTTCCCTGCGCATTGCGCCTCATCCTCCGTAACTTATTAAAGGTGTATCAGAAAATAAAAAAGGGCTCCATTAATCACTAATGAACCCGCTTTTTATCCCTCCTTCTCTCAAGAATTTAAATTTATGGTACTATAATGTTTATCCTTTGTCAAGAGGAAATATATATTATTTTAAGATATCTACTATACTTTTTATAATATCCTGTTCCGTAAGGAGATCGGCGGATTTATCTTTTCTTTTCTTAAGCTCCAGCTTGTTTTTCGCTAGAGCTTTTTCGCCCACAACGATCTGTAAGGGTATTCCCATAAGATCCGCGTCCTTGAACTTGATGCCGGCCCTTTCCGGGCGGTCATCGAGGAGGACGTCGATTCCCATGTCCTTAAGCTTCCTATAGATCCGTTCCGCTATTTCCACTGATTCTTTATGCTCTGTATTAAGAGGTAATACAACTGCCCTATAAGGCGCTATAGCCAGAGGCCAGATTATCCCGTCTTTATCATTGTTCTGCTCTATTGAAGCCGCGATTATCCGGTTTACGCCTATTCCGTAGCAGCCCATTATGCACGACTTTTCCTTGCCGTCTTTATCCAGGAATTTAGCGCCCAAGTCCTTACTGTATTTTGTCCCTAATTTAAACGTGTGCCCTACTTCTATAGCAGTTTCAAGATCCACATTCTGCTTCTTGCACTTAGGGCAAATGTCCCCGCCCTCGATGTATCTTAAGTCCGCCCATTCCTTCACCTGGAAGTCCCTGTCCACATTTACATTCACAAGGTGCGCATCGGCTTTATTTGCGCCTGCCACGAAATTGCTCACGGCCTTCACCCCGTGATCCGATATTATCCTTACGCCTTTGAGGCCCAACGGTCCGCTGAATCCCATTGGCCCGCCTGTTATCTTTTTTATAGCCGCTTCATCGGCCATTTCCAGAACATTGCAATCCAGATAGCGTTTTAGCTTCACTTCATTTAGAACCTGATCCCCCCTTATCAGTATCGCGACCGGCTTACCGTCAGCTTTGCAGATCAGCGTCTTGACCAGTTTGCGCGGCTTGACCTTAAGGAATTCGCTGACCTTTTCCACTGAGCTCACTCCGGGAGTACTTATCTCTTTGATCTCCTTCATCTCGGCCGGGCGGGTGTTATCCACTGTCGATTGCTCCAGGCATTCCGCAACCACCCGGCTGGCGGAATATCCGCAGGCCTTACATAACATAATTATATCTTCACCGCTTCTCGAGGGGACCATAAACTCATGCGACACATCCCCGCCCATAAAGCCGGAATCGGCTTCCACCGCGACATACTTAAGGCCGCACCTGTCAAATATTCTGCAGTAGGCGTCATACATAGCCTGATAACTTTTGCCCAACCCTTCCGGATCCGCGTCAAAGCTGTAGGCATCCTTCATTATAAATTCTTTTGACCGCAGCACTCCGAATCTCGGCCTGGGTTCATCCCGGAATTTAGTCTGTATCTGGTATAGGGTAACCGGAAGATCGCGGTAGGAATGAATTTCCTTCGCCGCGAGGTCGGTTATAACCTCTTCATGCGTAGGGCCCAACAAAAGATCCCTGCCGTGCCTGTCCTTATACTTTATGAGAATGTCCCCGAGCAGCTCATATCTTCCTGTCTTCTCCCAGAGTTCCCTCGGATGGATAGCAGGCATAAGTAATTCCTGCGCGCCGGAGCGGTCCATCTCCTCTCTGACGATACCCTCCACCTTCTTCAACACCTTAAATCCGAGCGGTAGATACGTATAGGCCCCCGACCCAAGCTTTCTTATCAGGCCGGCCCGCATCATAAGCTTGTGGCTTATCACCTCGGCGTCGGATGGATCTTCCTTTAGTGTCCGGATAAACGCTTGAGTCATTCGCATATTCAGCTCTCCTTAGAATGCCTTTATTTCAGCTATCAATACATCTATAACTTCTTCCTGCTTAAGGTTTTTTATCTTCTTTCCTTTTTTAAAAAGAGCAGCGCTGTCTTTCCCGCCGGCTATGCCTATATCCGCTTCCTGCGCCTCTCCGGGGCCGTTGACAACACAGCCCATTATTGCGACCTTAAGAGGCAAACTGACCTTCTTCATCTCCTTCAATCTCTCTCTTACGCCTTCAACTATTTCAGCCAGATCTATTTCGCATCTTCCGCAGGTCGGGCAAGAAATTATCTCTGGACCGAAACTTCTCAGCTTAAGCGACGAAAGTATCTCCTTCGCTATCTCCACTTCGGCAAGCGGATCTCCTGTCATTGAAACTCTTATCGTATCACCTATGCCCTCCTGCAGTAATGTCCCGATACCTATGCTGGATTTTACCGCAGCGCTCAGATACGGGCCGGCAGCCGTGATGCCCAGATGGAACGGGTAATCGCAAGATCCCGCCATTTTCCTGTAGGCTTCAATAGTTTCAGAGACATCAGAGGACTTAAGCGATATTATTATATCCTGAAATCCGGACTTTTCAAATATCTTGATGTAATCCGAAACGCCTTTCGCCATACTTTCGGCCACTGTGCCGTTTTTCACGCTTAGCGAACCGGAATTTACTCCGATGCGAATAGGTATGCGGCGGTCTTTGGCCCGCCGTATAATGACCTCTATGTCCTGGCGTGACTTTATATTCCCCGGATTTAATCTTATAGCCGATGCGCCCGCGTCGATCGATCCCAGCGCCAGCTTGGGATTAAAATGTATATCGGCGACTATCGGCATTTCCGATCGACTCACGATCCTCTTAAACGCCTCAAGGGCATCATCGTCCTTTACCGCCACCCTCACTATCTCACATCCGGCCCTCTTCAGCTTACGTATCTCATTCAGGGTACTGTCAACGGCTTTGGTGTCAGTTTTTGTCATAGACTGTATTGAAACAGGCGCATCACCGCCGATCTCTACATTGCCTATTTTTACTTTTCTTGCCCTTCTTCGCTTTATCATTTTACAAAAAACCTTGTCACGTCGTTCCAGCTGACCAGCAGCACAAAAGCGATAAGCAGCGTAAAAGCAACCTGCTGTATCCTATCCTGTACTTTAGCGTCAAGCTGTCTTCTTCTTATTTTTTCTATCGCCAGAAACAATACATGCCCCCCGTCCAGGATCGGAAACGGGAGCAGATTGAATATGGCTAGCGATACGCTGATGACAGCGCTTATCCACAATAGATGGACTATACCTTTTTGGGCGAATTTTCCGGTAAGCGCGAATATACCGATGGGCCCCGAGACCTCCTTGACCGAAAGAGCGCCTGTCAGCATAAACCACACGGCCTTATACGTCATAGTGGTTATATTTAATGTCGTGCGCGCGCCCATTTCCACCGATCTTACAAACCCGTGCCTGACATGCTCCGTATCATCTGATTGCCCGATTCCCAGAAGAGATATTTTTATCGGCCTGCCGAATATATCTTTTTGATCCTCCGACTTTCCCGTTAAGGCAAAAGAAAGCGCCCGCCCGTCTCTGTCTACTGACAGCTCGGTGGCCTCGCCCTCCTTTTTCTTATGTAGTATTTCTATCACGTCTTCCCAGTAGCGCACATCTTTTCCGTCGATAGCCAATATCTTATCGTTTTCTTGAAGCCCTGCCTTCTCTGCCGGGTACCCCTCAAGGATCCTCCCGATCCGAGAAGTGGGGACCGGCGCGCCTGCCATAAACACCATACAAAACAAAATAAATCCAGTTATATAATTGAACAGGGCGCCCGCTACGACAATATTAAACCTTTTATACACAGGTTTTGAGCTGAATTCCCATTCGGCGCCTGTCCGCTCGACGCCAGGCTCCTCTCCAGCCATCTTTATATAGCCGCCTAGAGGAATTGCGGATAAGGCGTATTCGGTATCGCCACGCTTCACGGACCAGATCTTCGGGCCAAACCCCAGGGAAAACGTTTCTACCCTTACCCCCATTCTCTTGGCCATGATAAAATGACCCAGCTCATGAGAAAGGATGAGCATACTAAAAACAACAATAACACTTATGATCGATATGAGCAAAATTTCCCAACCTCACTTTCCACCCATCTCTCTATTTCATCAATGTCATCCAGAGACGGGAATTCTATCCTTTTATGTTTAGACAGCATCTTTTCTATGATCTTAGGTATATCGGTAAACTTTATCTTACTGCGAAGAAACGCGTCAACAGCCGCTTCATTGGAAGAATTCAAAACAGAGGGCGCGCTTCCGCCGTCTCTTGCCGCATCATACGCTAATTGTAACGACGGAAATTTTTTGAGGTCAGGCTTGTAAAATGAGAGCTTTTTTATATTCGTAAGATCCAGTTTTTTAAGGCTGTTTTCAAACCTTTCGGGATAGCTCAAGGCATATTGTATAGGAAGGCGCATGTCTGTTATCCCCAGCTGAGCGATGACAGAGCCATCGATGAACTCCACCATAGAATGGACTATCGCCTCCGGATGTATGAGGACCTCGATCCTGTCTATATCTATTCCAAAAAGCCATTTTGCCTCTATCAGCTCAAGCCCCTTGTTTACCATAGTGGCTGAATCCACGGAGATCTTTTTTCCCATCCTCCATTTGGGATGCCTGAGGACCTCTTTTCTTGATAGATGCATAAAGCGCTTTTTGGGAATGTTCCATAACGGGCCGCCGGAAGCGGTTATATATAATTTCGCGACTTTTGAGATATCGCTTCCCAGGAGGCATTGAAATACGGCGCTGTGCTCACTGTCCACGGGGATGATGGTAGAGCCTTTTTTTACCGCCTCCCTTGTTATGATGTGGCCGGCTGAGACAAGCGCTTCTTTTGAAGCGAGCGCTACGGTTTTCCCTGCCGAAACCGCGCGGAAAGTCGGCCTTATAGAAGCGCTTCCGCTTACCGCCACCAGGACTATATCAGAATCCTTTTCCCCGGCAAGCTCCTCCAGCCCCTTCTTTCCGGATAATAAGCGTACCTTTTCTCCTATCCTTCGGCCAGAGCGCCCGATTTTTGATCCTTCGCCTATCGCTATAGCCTTAGGCTTAAATTTTTTCACCTGCTCCAGAAGCAAAGACATATTAGACCCGGCTGATAAGCCGCTTACCTCGAATCTGCCGCCAAAGCCCTCAATGACCTTGAGCGCGTTCCTTCCTATCGATCCGGTGGAGCCCAATACGCAAATTCGCTTTTTATTCATATCCTTTACACCTGTTATCCAGCATTGGAACAAAACGCTGTGATGTAGAAAAATAATATGGGTGAGGTGATCAAAAGGCTGTCCATCATATCAAGCGCGCCGCCGAGGCCGGGCAGGCTTGCGCCGGAGTCTTTTACCCCGCAGTCCCTTTTCAGTAAAGATTCGGCAAGATCGGCTATTGGAGTTATAGCGCCTATCAAGACCCCGGCGACCATTATCTGCATATAAGTAAGCTCCGGGATAAGCGGAGAGCACACAAGAGCTAAAATGATCGTAGTGGCAAAACCTCCGATAGTGCCCTCGACTGTCTTTTTTGGGCTTATGCGCGGGATCAAAAGACGCCTGCCCATGATCCTCCCGAAAAAATAGGCGCCGGCGTCACCGCCCTCGGTCATAATTATTAAAAACGCCACAAGATTAGCGCCGTTTGGAAGGTACTTAAGCTTGATTATAAAACTGAAAAACCAGCTTATATAAAGTATTCCGAAGAGCGTGATCGCTGTCGATGCCAACGCATCGGAATTGTCTTTTTTAGTAAACTGCTTTAAAAATATAAAAAGAGCGAAAAGTACAAGGGCAAAAGGCGTCATGCCTTCCCGGCTCATATCATATTCCAGATACGTAAAAATTGGAACAAGTATGCCTAGAAGCGTGCCGAAATACTTATATACCTTGAGGCCCTTGCGCTCCACCATTGAATAGAACTCATAAAGCGATGCGCCTGTAAGCCATATAACGACGACGCAAAAAACCCAATTAGGAAATAAAAATATGACAAGAAACGATAATGTCAGCATTAAGATAGAACTTACTATCCTATCCTTGAACATCTCTAAGCTCCTATGCGGCGGTCACTTTTTTTAAAATCGTCAATGGCTTTCATAAGATCCTTCTTCCCGAAATCCGGCCACAGTTTATTTGTTATGTAGAATTCCGAATATGAGATCTGCCAGAGAAGAAAATTACTCACCCGGGATTCGCCGCCTGTGCGTATAAGCAGATCAGGATCCGGCAACCCTCCGGTAAAAAGATATTCAGAGAAAAGGCTTTCGGTAATATCATCCGGATCTATCTTGCCGCTCTTCGCGTCCTTAGCGATATTCCGCGAGGCTCCTGTTATCTCGTCCCTTGAGCCGTAATCCAGCGCGAGGTTAAGCATAAACTTCGAATCGGCCTTTGTCAGCTCCTTGACCTTCTCTATTTTCTTAAGCAAACTCGGCCTTAACCTGTCCCTCCTGCCTATGACATTCAATCTGACCTTATTTCTGACAAGCCTCTCCTGTTCATTATCCAGATATTTCTCAATAAGGTCCATAAGGCCGTTCACCTCGGCTTCAGGCCTGCTCCAATTTTCCGTACTGAAGGTATATAAGGTCAGAATATTGACGCCGGCATCCCTGGCCGCTTCCATGACCTTTTCTACGGACCTCACCCCCTGCCTGTGCCCCATTATGGCTGGAAGCCTTCTTTTACTTGCCCATCGCCTGTTGCCGTCCATTATTATCGCTATGTGCCCTGGTGTTTTTTGCATCCTTATTCCTATTAAATAGGGGCAGACACTTATTTTGCAGCGTTGTCAGGGACAGACACTTTTATATATAAAAGTGTCTGTCCCTACTCTGTAAAAAGTATCTGCCCCTATTGTATTAACGCTGATTCTTTATTTAACGTCAGGCTCAGGCGCGGAAGGCACATCCTCGCCGTAAGAGATCTTGTCTATACCCTCCGGTAATATGACTATTTCAACGCGCCGGTTCTGCCGTCTGCCTTTCTCTGTACTGTTCGACGCGACCGGCCTGTGTTCACCAAAACCCGTTGCCTGCAATCTTTTCGGGTTCACGCCCCCGTCTTCCAGAAAATGCAATACCGTGATAGCCCGGGAAGTCGATAATTCCCAGTTTGATTCCCATCCGGAATGCTTTATGGGCTGGTTATCCGTATGCCCCTCTATGCCCACATGCCTGTCTGAGACCTTCTCTTTTATGACTCCCACTACCTCATCCAGCACGGGAGAGGCTTCCGCCATAAGCTCGGCTTTCCCGGAATCAAACAGTATCTCATTTAAAAATGTTATCACCAGGCCGCGGTCGGTGATATCCAGCTTTACCTGCTTATCCTTTATCTGCTGGCTCAAGCGTTTCTCAAGAAGCGCCTTTGCCGCTTCCAGCTGTTCCACCTTCCCGCGCAGTTCGGAGATCCTGTCAAGGTCACCAAGATTGCCTTTATGAAACCTCACGCTACATCCGGAAACTGCTCCCAAAAATAATAGACAAAGCGCTGCGCTAATGATCTTTACAATACTTCTAGTCATCGGACACCTCCTTCGTGATTATCACAAAAATATTAACACTTCTTTATTATGAAGTCAAGCGGTTATATTATTTCATCAATGTATGAGCCAGTACAAACGAAGCAAAGACCACTGAGACCATACCCATAAGCTTGATCAGGATATTCAGGCTGGGGCCTGATGTATCCTTGAACGGATCCCCTACCGTATCCCCGACTACCAGCGCTAATATTGAAGCCGTGGGCGCCAACCAAAGTAAAACCACTGCCTCCGTCTCCTTCCTCTGTTAAACCCTTATCAACGTCTGGCTGCGTTCCGAGCCGACTGAAACCATAGTGATCTTCTTTTTTGCGACCTTTGAGATAAAAGCTATATATTTTCTCGCTTTAAAGGGAAGCTGCCCGTATTTGGTCACGGAACTCGTGTCCTCTTTCCACCCCGGTAATTCCTCATAAACAGGTTTGCACCGGGAAAGCGTATCCATATTGGTAGGGAAATATCTAAGCGTCTTATTCCCGCATTTATACGCTACGCATATTTTGATCGGATCAGTATCATCCAGGACGTCTAATTTGGTCACCACTAATTCTGTCAGGCCGTTGATCATGACCGCGTGTTTAAGTATAACGGCATCAAGCCACCCGCACCGCCTGGGCCTGCCTGTCGTCGCTCCGAATTCCTTTCCCTTCTTGCGGATCTTTTTCATGAGTTCCGAGGCGAATTCCGTAGGAAAAGGCCCTTCGCCCACTCTGGTGGTATAGGCCTTTGCTACGCCTATGACCCTTCTTATTTTGACCGGGCTTATGCCGGTCCCGATGCACGCGCCTCCTGCCGTGGCGCTGCTCGAAGTGACATAGGGGTATGTCCCGTGGTCTATGTCTAACAGCGTACCCTGCGCGCCCTCAAAAAGCAGAGACTTCTTTTTTTCTATTGCTTCGTTAAGGAAAAGAGGCGTGTTCTTCATGTACCTGCCTATTCTTTTACCGTAATCGAGGTATGTAGCGTATATCTCATCGAGAGAAAACCCCTTATTTCCGTATAGCGTCCTGAGTATCGCGTTTTTCTCATCGATATTGAACTTCAGTTTTTCTCTTAATATCTTAGGGTTCAAAAGCTCTGTCAATCTTATGCCGCAGCGGGAGACCTTGTCCCCGTAGCATGGCCCTATGCCTCTCTTTGTCGTGCCTATCTTTGACTTCCCCTTCCTCTTCTCCCTTAATTCATCCAGAAGCTTATGGTAGGGAAAGATGATGTGTACCTGGTCGCTCACGACCAGCGACTTATCTACGTTGATGCCCCTTTTCTTCAGGGTATCTATCTCATGAAGCAGCGCCTCAGGGTCCACCACCACACCGTTTCCGATGACGCATATTTTTCCTTTATGTAATATCCCCGAAGGGATCAGGTGAAGGATAAACTGTTCATCGCCAATTACTACCGTATGGCCTGCGTTATTTCCGCCCTGAAAACGTATGATGATATCCGATTTCGCCGAAAGAATATCGATTATCTTGCCTTTTCCTTCATCCCCCCACTGGGATCCGACCAAAACTACATTTGACATAGCGTATTTCCTTATTCGTAGATTATCTCGCTGACAGGCTTATGGAATCTCGGTATAGTAGGCAAGGTGTGCCTGTAAGGCGCCATCGACCCTGTCCGGTTTTCATCTGATTCCCGGATCTCCGGTATCTCAACCGACTCCGGCGATTTATACGCCTCCACTACAAGACGAGCTTCCACCCTTGCGCGGGCGATCTCAGTCAGCTCTCCTCTTATCACCTCGGCCTGCTTTGTTTCCCTGCTTAAAAGAAATTTACCGCAGGTAATAGCAGCGGAACCGCTTATCAGTATCACTAAGATCAAATTCCAGAATACAAAAACTCTTCTCATACAGACTCCGATCCGGTGTATGCCTCTTACGGCTGCATTGAAAATATCTTCTTCGCGATATCAGGATGCTTGCTTATAAAACGTAATTCATCGTGAGTAAGAGGCTTCTGTGTATGGACATTGGCGTACCTTACCAGCTCCAGGACTTTCGTAGCTTCCTTCTCGTTCTTGAATTTTATCTCAAGCCTGTCGTAGACGTTCCTGAAACCTTTTATACCGCTGTATTCGCCGGCTGTGATCATCCTGCCTGTCTCTATGATCTCAGGCTCACCCCGTCCGAGTTCCTCATAATCATAAAGCTCGTAATTTCTCCTGTCTTTTATGGCTCCATCGGCATGAATGCCTGACTCGTGGGCAAACGCGTTTGAACCTACCGCCACCTGATTGACAGGTATAGGTATTCCGAACGCGTATGAGGCGAATCTGGCGATCTTCCAGGCATAGGAAAGCTTTATCCTTTCATCAAGTACATATTTATCTTTGAAACCGCTTGAGAACTTGACGGCAAGTATAGTACTTACAAGATCGGCGTTTCCCGCTCTTTCGCCCATTCCGTTTACGGTCGTGTTGATATAGGCATCCACACCACTGTCTATGGCCGCTTTTGCCCCGGCTACACTGACGGCGACTGCCATGCCCAGGTCATTGTGGCAATGAAGCTCTATAGGTATTCCCGCTTCGCTTGCCAGCAGCCTTATCCTCTTATAAATAGTAAAGGGATCGTCATAACCCAGAGTATCACAGTATCTTACTCTATCGGCACCATGCGCTTTCGCTTCATGAGCGAATTTAATAAGGAAGTCCATATCCGACCTTGATGCGTCCTCTGCGTTTATCCCGACAGTCTTTAGGCCCTTCTTCCTGGCAAGGTCAAGGGCATCTGTCATCATATTTATTATGTCATCCTTAGTCAGTTTCCCCTTGAATTTGCCGTAAAGCATCTGCTCCGACGTTGAAATCGACAGGTTCAGATGCTCTACCTTTGTAAGTTTTGTCGCCGCATGCACGTCTTTGACTATGGCCCTTACCCATCCACTCAGGACTATAGGCTTCATCACGCCCCTTTTTACCAGCTCAAGGTTGGCGTTCAGGTAATTCGTCTCATGCCTTGTGACCGGAAAACCGAATTCGCTCTGATAAACACCCATCTCGTTTAAATAGAGATTGAGCATGGTCTTCTCGAGTTTGGCAAGGCCCAGGCGCGATGTCTGCACGCCATCCCTGTTGGTCACATCTATCAATCGTATCACATTTTTGGGTTTGTTCCTTGTCTTTGCAGCAATCCTTCTCATCTTGCTTTTCTCCTTTTAAAGCTTCATTGCTTTAACGTCATTTATATCCTTTGTCTTACCAAGCTTCTCCATGATCTCGCTCGACGGCTTGCTATCGATGTTGAGGACGGTGATAGCGTCCCCTCCGGGCTTTATTCGTCCGAAAGTCATCCCCGCGATATTGACGCCGCCTTTACCAAGTATCGTACCTATAGACCCTACGACTCCAGGCACGTCCGTGTTTGAGATGTATATCAAATGGCCTTTCGGGACCAGGTCTACATAGAAATTATTCACTCTTATGATACGCGGGTCCGTCTTTGTGAAAAGCGAACCCATCACCAGGTTCTTCCCCTTATTTGTCTCCACTGTCACCGCTATCGCATTGGCAAAATCAATGACCTGGCTTGTTTTTGACTCGGCTATCTCTATACCGCGCATCTTCGCTACAAGAAGCGCGTTAATATAGTTTACCGTCTCCTCCAGTATAGGCGTCAAAAGCCCCTTGACTATAGCCATAGTGATCGGGGTCACATCATATTCGGTGACATCTCCTATATATTTGATTTTGATCTTCCGCACATGTCCGCTTGAAAGCTGGCTCTCAAGCAGTCCTATTTTCTCGCCAAGGTTCAGATAAGGCTGTAGATTCTTTAACGTCTCTGAATCTACTGACGGCACATTCACGGCGTTCCTTATGCCCTTTTCCAGGATAGCGTCTTTTACGGCCTTGGCGATATCGATCGCCACGTTCACCTGCGCCTCTTTCGTAGAAGCTCCAAGATGCGGCGTCATGATCACATTCGGCCTTTTTAAAAGAGGGCTGTCCAATGGCGGTTCACTTTCGTAGACATCGAGCGCCGCGCCTGCTACCTTGCCGGATTCCATGGCCGCGTCAAGCGCCTTCTCGTCCACTATGCCGCCTCTGGCGCAATTTATGATGCGCACGCCGTCTTTCATGACCTTAAACTGCTTCTCTCCTATTATATGTCTTGTCTCATCGGTAAGAGGCGTATGGACGGTGATGTAGTCTGATTGCTTGAATAACGTTTCAAGGTCAGCCAGCCGGATATCCATCTTTTTTGCCTGATCCTCGGAAAGGTACGGGTCATAGCCTATGATCTTCATCTTAAAACTGAGCGCCCTTTTAGCTACTTCCGCGCCGATCCGTCCAAGCCCTATTATACCGAGGGCTTTTCCGTATAATTCCGAACCCATAAACTTTTTCCTCTCCCACTTGGCCTCCTTCATAGACGCGTACGCCTGAGGGATGTTACGTGAGAGCGAGAGCATCATGCTCATGGTATGTTCGGCTGTGGATACAGTATTACCCGCGGGGGCATTCATCACTATGATGCCTTTTTTGGACGCGGCGCTTACATCCACATTATCAAGCCCTACGCCGGCTCTTCCTATTATCTTCAAGTTATGCGCGGCCGAGATTATATCGGATGTCACTTTAGTGCCGCTTCTTATTATGAGGGCGTCATAATCCTTTATAAGCTCTTTAAGCTCAGAGGGCGGTACCTTGGATCTTTGATCCACCTTAAAACTTTTTTCCTCCTCAAGGATTTTTATCCCTTCTTTCGCAAGGGGATCGCTTACCAGTATCTTTATCGGCATTTTTATCTTCCTTTCCTTCGTTCCGGTCATACACCAACCGTCTTTTGGGTCTCCGCAAAAGCCTGTAACGCGGCGCCTACACCCGAACCGATTTTAAATTTATATCCTGATTCCTTAAGCACCATCTCTAAAGCGGACAGTGCCGTAGTGGTATCAAACTCTATCATGTAGCCGAGATGCGCTATTCTGAATATCTTTCCCTTTAAATGCTCCTGGCCTCCCGCTATAGTAACGCCGTATTTATTACGCATCGTCTTTACCAGGTTCTGTCCGTCTACACCCTCCGGCACCTTCACCGCGGTAACGGCATCTGACGGGCTGGCCGAAAATAATTCCAGGCCGAGCGCTTTAACGGCCTCCCTGGTCCCTATGGCAAGCCTAGCGTGTCTTGCGAGAACGTTTTCTAAGCCCTCTTCCTTTATCATATCTATAGACTTGCAAAATCCGCGCACCAGGCTGACCGCGGGTGTCCACGGCACGTCATTCTTGTCCAGCGACTTCTTATAGGCCTTAAGGTCAAAGTAATATTTAGGTAGGTCTGATGCCTTAGCCATGTCCATAGCCCGTTTGCTGACGCTTAAAAAAGCCAGGCCGGGAGGAAGCATGACCCCTTTCTGAGAACCACTGACGACCATATCCACTTTCCACTCATCCGTCCTCATATCATCCGCGCCAAGCCCGCTGATAGCGTCAACGACTAAGACGGCTTTGGTCGATGAGGCCACTTTGCTGATCGCCTCAATGTCATTTTTTGTACCGGTAGATGTCTCGCATAATGTAGTAAACACGGCTTTTACGTCTTTATTTTCACTGAGCGTTTTCTTTATCACCTCCGGCTCTACCGGCTTTCCCCACTCAACGTCAATAGGTATTACCTCTATGCCATACGCCGAGCATATCTCTCCGAAACGCTCACCGAATTTTCCTCCGCGCACTACTATCGCCTTATCGCCTTTTGAAAGCAGGTTTATGACCGCTGTCTCCATTGCCCCGGTTCCGCTGGAGGCAAACGTAAAAACATCATTTTGCGTTTTGAATAAGTATTTAAGCCCTTCAACGGCTTTTTTAAATATCTCCTGATATTGTGGTGTCCTGTGGTGTATTATCGGCTTGGCGATCTCAAGTAATACCTCTTCCGGGACCGGGGTAGGCCCCGGAGTCATAATATAATTTTTCTTCATGTTCTTCTCCCTGATTTCGTGAATCGTTGATAGTTTGTTCGGTTTTCGGTTTTCGGTGTTCGGTTTTCGGGAAAAGAATCCGAGAACCGAGAACCGAGAACCGAGAACCGAGAACCGAGAACCGAGAACCGAATATACAATAAACGAAATATAAACTCATCTATTTTTTCAAAGCAACCTTCAAGACCTCATCCATATTCTCAACCGGATAGAGGTGCAACTTCTTAAGTATGTTCTTCGGTATCTCACTCAGGTCTTTTTTATTTTCTTTGGGATAGATAATACTGTCTATTCCCGCTCTATGCGCGGCTAAAAACTTCGATTTTATTCCCCCGACAGGCAGCACCCTGCCTCTCAAAGTTATCTCACCCGTCATCGCGATATTGCCCTTGACCGGCCTCTTTGTAAAATTTGAGACCAGGGCAGTAGCCATTGTTATACCTGCGGAAGGCCCGTCTTTCGGTATAGAGCCTTCGGGTACATGGATGTGTATATCCAGATCATTTGAACTTTTCCCGTTTTTGATGCCAAGCTGCTTAGACCTCGATTTTATGTATGTAAGAGACGCCTTCGCTGATTCCTGCATGACATCGCCGAGTTTACCCGTAAGAATAAGGCTGCCTTTTCCCCGCACCATAGAAGTCTCTATATTCATGATGTCACCACCCGCTTCGGTCCAGGCTAATCCGGTGGCCACACCTACCTCATCATGCTTGTTCCTGCCGCTATCCATGTACTTCGGCGCGCCCAGGTATCTATGAACATTCTTAAGAGTGACCTCTATTTTCAGCGCCTTTCCGTTCTCCACTACTTCCCTGGCGATCTTGCGGCAGATCTCCGCGATCCTTCTTTCCATGTCCCTGACTCCGGCCTCGCGAGTATACTGTTTTATAATATTAAATATGGCTTTATCGCTGAATCCTATATTGAGCTCGCTCAACCCGTGCTTTTTTATCTGCTTCGGCAGTAAAAACGACCTGGCTATATTAAGCTTCTCATATTCGGTGTATCCGGGCATATTTATTATCTCCATCCTGTCCAGTAGCGGAAAAGGAATATTATACTGCACATTACTGGTTGTTATAAACATGACTTCCGAAAGGTCAAAATTCACCTCGAGATAATGATCGCTGAACAGTTTATTTTCTTCCGGATCAAGGACTTCAAGCAGCGCGCTGGTGGGATCTCCCCTGAAATCCATAGACATCTTATCTATCTCATCTAAAAGAAAAACCGGATTCTTTGATTTTGCCTTCCGGATAGACTGTATAATGCGGCCGGGTAACGCTCCTATATATGTACGGCGATGGCCCCGTATCTCAGCCTCATCGCGCACGCCTCCCAGCGAGACCCTTACAAATTTTCTTCCGAGGGCCCGCGCAATAGACCTGGCAAGCGAAGTCTTGCCCACTCCCGGCGGCCCGACCAGGCAAAAGATCTCGCCTTTCGGGGAGCCGGAAAGCTTACGCACGGCCAGATACTCCAGGATCCTTTCCTTGGGCTTATCGAGGCCGTAATGGTCTTCGTTCAGTATTCTTTTGGCATTCGATACATCAAGGTTGTCCGTTGACTTTTCTGACCACGGCAGATGAACCATCCAGTCTATGTAATTCCTTATGACAGTCGCCTCGGGCGAAATAGGCGGCATCTTCGACAGCCTGCCAAGCTCGCGCTCCGCTATTTCCATTGCCTCTTTTGTCATCCCGGCTTTAGAGATCTTCGCCTCAAGCTCCTCGATCTCGGATTTAACGCTGTCCTTACCGCCAAGCTCTTTTTCGATTGCCTTAAGCTGCTCTGTCAGGAAATAATCTTTCTGAGATTTTTCTATCTGCCTTTTGATGTTCGACATTATCTTCTTCTCGACCTTCAGGATCTCGATCTCTGAATTGAGTATGCGGGCGATAGCCTTCAATCTCTCTGTATGATCAGCTATTTCCAGAAGGCCCTGTTTATCCGATATCTTCAGCGCGAGATGGCTCGGTATGATATTTGCCAGCTTGACCGGACTGTCTATACCTATCACCGCAGATAGAATATCCGCGGAAAGTTTTGGATTCAAAGTCACATAATCCTCGAACTCACTCTTTATGGAGCGCATCAGCGCTTCCATCTCGATACTTCTCTTACAGTGGGAGTCTATTTTTTCTATCCGCACCTTATAAAAGGTCTCGCGATCGATGAATCTCTTTGTCTTCGCGCGCGCCTTTCCGTCAACAAGCAGTTTTACGGAACCATCCGGCAGTTTTATGTTCTGAATTATCTCGGCGACAGTGCCTATAGCATAGATATCATTTTCATGAGGCTCGTCGATGTGAAGGTCTTTTTGAGTGGCGAGAAATATCATCTTGTCGCCGGACATAGCTTCCTGAAGCGCCCGGATGGAGCGGGATCTGCCCACTAAAAGCGGTACTACCATATCCGGGAACACCACAATATCCCTGAGCGGCAATAGCGGAAGCACGCTCTTTATCGCATTCTTTTTAGTATTTTTTTTGCGCATTTTTCTTTTCTACGTCATTGTGACCGAGCTCATTTATTTTTTATCGCGGTTATGACCTCGTCTACCAGTCCGTATTCCTTCGCCTCATGCGCGGCCAGAAAAAAGTCCCTGTCCGTATCTTTGGCGATCTTACTGATATCCTGCCCGGTATGGTGCGCCAGGATATCATTAAGCTTCTCGCGCAACCTCAATATCTCCTTGGCCTGTATATTGATATCTGATGCCTGACCTTGCACCCCGCCCCACGGCTGGTGGATCATTATGCGCGCGTGAGGAAGAGCATAGCGTTTACCCTTTGCGCCCGCAGCCAGCAATACTGCGCCCAGGCTCGTAGCCTGACCCATACAATAGGTGCAGACATCGGGCTTCACAAACTGCATCGTATCATATATGGCAAGTCCGCTGGTTACGGAACCACCGGGTGAATTGATATATATACTTATATCTTTTCCCGGGTCTTCCATCTGTAAAAATAATAGCTGCGCGACCACTATGTTTGAGACATTATCATCTATCGCCATTCCTATAAAAACTATTCTGTCTTTGAGCAGCCGTGAATATATATCATACGCCCTCTCTGCCCTGCCGGTCTGCTCTACGACCATCGGGATCAATATGCTCATGGGGGATCCTCCTTTTTGGTTTGTTGTTCGTAATTCGTTTATCGTTGATCGTTAATCGTCGATCGTACAAATCCGGTGGCGGTCATCAACAAAAACGATAAACGATATACGATATACGATTTATTCATGACTATTTAATATTAGCATTCTTTATCAGAAAATCAAGGACCTTCCTCTGTTTTATTTCTTCCTTCAGATCCTCGACCGTGTCATTTTTCTGGTAATGCTTCTTCACATCATCAATGGACCGCCCCGATGAGGCGGATATCGCGTTAAAAGCCTCCTCAAGCTCTTTATCCTCTATCTCGAGCTCCTCAAGTCTCGCGATCTCGCTTAGGATAAAATATACCCGGATCTCCCTCAGGGCTTCCCCTTTCAACCGCTCGGTAAAATCCTTCTCCATGGACGCTATCTGATCGTCGGAGAACTGTTCCCTTTTCAATCTTTTCTTCGTTGACTCAATAAGCATCTGGTGATGCCGCTCCACCATGAATTGGGGCACGTCAAATGACGCTGCCTTATCCAGTATCTTTAACGCTTGTGATTCCAGGCCACGCCTTTCTTCGACTTCGTTTCTTCCCTTAAGCGATCCTCGTATGACCTCGCGAAATTCAGCCGTAGACTTAAACTTTCCCATAGTCGAAAGAAACTCCTCATCGAGCTCGGGAAGGATCTTCTCCTTGACTTCTTTCGCCTTGATGTGAAAACTCGCGTCCTTGCCGGCTATCTCCTTCTTTGAGTAATCTTTGGGCAGGGCCTTTTCCAGATCCTTCTCATCTCCGGCCTTCATGCCTTCAAGCGGCTCACCGGGAATAAATGTACCCTCTCCCACAAAGAGCCAGGCGTTCTTCTTTTTCTCAACCGGATTATTCTCTACGGTGCAATCCACATCACAGATGATGTAATCCCCTTTTACCGCGCTCTTATCCTTAGTGACAAATTTCGCGCTCATCTCTCTCAGCTTATTCACCTCAGCGTCGATATCCGATTCCTTGACTTCCTTGCCGTTTTTTTTCAGCTCAAGGCCCTTGTAGCTTTTTAACTTGATCTCCGGCTTGATATTGACAACAGCTTTATAGGACATCCCCTTTTGTTCGTCAAATACCAGGTCAGCGATCTCCGTCCCGCCCAACATCTTGATCTGGGATTCGGTAATGGCTTTCTTAAAGGAGTCATGCATAAGATTCCTCACAGCTTCTTCCTGGGCCTCTTTGACGTAACGCTTTCTGATAAGATCGGCCGGAACTTTCCCCGATCTAAAACCGGGCAAAGTAGCTGTCTTGGATATCTCACGGTAGATCCTGTCAAGTTCACCCGCGATGACCTCTTTGGATATGTGAAACTCTATAGCCTTCTGCGTCTTGCTTGATTGTTTTATCTTATATTTCATAGTCCTCTTTCTGCCGTCATTGCGAGCGGAGCGAAGCAATCTCAAACTGGGATTGCTTCGTCACTTCGTTCCTCGCAATAAATTCGACCATACAACTTACGTAGACTCGTTACGGCCGAATCTTGTTGAGATTCGGCACTTCCTCGCGCATTTCGCGCTCGGTCGCTCGCTACGTAAGTTGTGGTCTCATTTACATCCTAAATTTCTCACCCAGATAGATCTCTCTCGCTTTCGGCGAGCTTATAAGATCCTCGGATGTTCCCGATATAAGGATCTTACCTTCGGACATGATGTAGGACCTGTCTGTGATAGCGAGAGTCTCCCTGACATTGTGGTCCGTAAGCAGCACTCCTATACCCCTGGCTTTCAACTCTGTTATTATTTGCTGGCACTCAAATACCGCTATGGGATCTATGCCGCTGAACGGCTCGTCCAGAAGCACAAACTGCGGGTTTGTCACAAGCGCGCGCGTTATTTCAAGCCGCCGCCTTTCCCCGCCTGATAATGTGAGGGCCTTATTCCTTCTGAGATGCGTTATGTTTAACTCGCCCAACAATATCTCAAGCCGCCTCTGCCTCTCTCTCATAGATATAAACAGCGTCTCAAGTACGCCCATGATGTTCTCTTCAACTGTCAGCTTGCGAAAAATAGACGCGTCCTGCGTAAGATAGCCGATGCCTCGCCTGCAGTGTTCATGCATAGACAAATTGATCACATTCTGCTGATCAAAAAATATTTCGCCCCTATCAGCCTTTACTAAGCCGGTGACCATGTTAAAGGTGGTGGTCTTTCCCGCGCCGTTAGGGCCTAAAAGCCCCACTATCTCACTGCGCTGTATGGCAAGATTTACCCCGCCTACGACCTTTCTTCCGCCGTAAGACTTTTCCAGATTTTTAATTTCCAGCAAGTGCATCTTTTACGTCCTCTTTCGAATAGATGATTATTTCGGGATTGCCGGTAAGCGTCACCTCGCCGCTGGCCAGTGTGTAGATTATCTTCTGGCCTTTGGCAATATTTTCGCCGTGCCTGACTTCGACGTTCCTTTCAGCCACTACCTCATCGATCTGACGTGATTCACGGTCGAAAAAAACATCAAGCCGGTCCGCAAATAATATTCCCCTGGGATCAGTCACTTGGACATTCTTGTAAAAAGAGGCCTTATCATTTTCATAATCTATAGTCAGAGGGCCGCCGCATTTTATCTCGACATCATCCTGCTTGACTACTATGTCCCTGTTAAGCTGCACCTCTTTACTCTTCACGCTTGCGGTCGCGCCGTAGCCGGCAGCATACAGATTATCCTTGCTGACCTCAACATAGCTCTCAGTAGCTATCATATCAGTCTCTGATTCCCACAGGAACCAGTCAGCGGAGAGATTTACACCGTCAGAGGTCTTGATGACCACATTATTTTCCAGCCTGACTGAATTCTTTTTTTTGTCGTACTTTCCGCTGTCTGCCGTCAGGTTAACGGTTCTGTCCTCACTATAGGCGGTCGCGTGAAGATCATTCAGGATGATGACATCGGATACGATATCGGCTGACTGCCCCCTTATATCCCATTTTTTCTTACCGTCTTTTGTATAGCCGCTCATGTCAAAGGAAAGTATTTTCTGCTGTTCGGTCAGGCCGCCTGAAACCTTGATCTCGCCATTCTCTTCCTCGCTATCGGAAAAAGGCAGCGTCTTAGAGACTTCCTCCAGTTGCGTGGACGGTTCGGGGCTGGAAAGTCTGTCATAGGCCTTTTTAGCATAGATCTGCACAAAGAATATCATCAGGATGACCGATAAAACGAATATCAGTATTTTAGCGTGGTAAGACTTGCTCATCACTCGGCCTCGTCTTCCATCTTTTATGCATCCAGACCCAGTGCGACGGATATTTTCTTATGTATCTCTCGGCCACATCGGTCCACTTCTGCGTGTAATCCCGGATATCCCTCTCTCTGTCGCCGGTCTTCGTGACATAGATAGGCTTATCTATAAACAGGCGGAATTTCCCGCCCTCTCGTACCATAAAAGTAGGCAGCATCGGTGCCCCGGAGAGCATCGCCATGACTACGGGCCCTATCGGAGTATGCGTCTTGCGGCCGAAAAAATCTACAAACACGCCGTCTATGCTGTCAACATCCTGGTCCGGCACAACGCCTAAGACATTTTTTTCCTTAAGGATCCTCATAGACTTTCTTAAAACATTCTTTTCGTCCCTGTACAAAGTCTTGACGCCCTTTTCTCCTCTAAGTGATACAAGAAAATCATTATACGGCGGGTAATAGATCCTGCGCCCTATTACAGTCACGTCAAGCCCAAAGGCGACTCCGCCTACCGCAGACATCTCCCAGCTGCCGAAATGAAAAGCTAATGCTATAACGCTTCCTTTGGAGGCAAGGTCTAATAGCGGGCGGTAATCTTCCTCGACAAAAAGCTTTTTAACATTTTTCCTGTTGAACTTGCCGAGGCCTATGAATTCAACGGCGGTCTTTCCAATATTTCGAAAGACGTCCTTCGCTATTTTCTCGATCTCCTCATCGCTTTTTTGGCCGGAAAAAACAGAACGCAGGTTTTGAAGCGTTATTTCCCTGTATCTGGATATAAACGAATAAGCCGCGCCGCCCAAAAAAGAGCCGAAGTTAACTGCCGCTCTGAAGGGTAATATTAGTATTATTAAAGAGCCTGATTTTAATAAAATATAAAGAAGATAACGGTAAGGCTTACGCTTCATAGGGAATTATGCTAGCATAATAAACAGGGAATTGCAAGGCAAAAAGGGGACAGGAGTAATTAGGGACGGAGCCTAATTAATGTATATCTTTCCATTAATTTGTCCCACTTGCCCTGGGATTTGAGGATCATATCTATGACTTCGCGGACCGCGCCCCTGCCGCCTTTACGGACAGTGGTATAGTGAACATGATTCTTTACCTCTGAAACGGCATTCGGCACGCATACAGCAAGGCCGACTCTTTTAAGGACCGGTATATCTACCAGATCATCCCCGATGAAACAGACCTCATCACAGGATACATCAAAATCCTTGAGTACAGCCTCAAAGACCTCGCCTTTTCGCAGCGCGCCTTGATATACCTTGTCGATATGCATATCCTTCACGCGGTCAGTGGCTATCCTTGATTCCTTTGCCGTAAGTATGGCGCTCTTCAGGCCTGCCCGGGAAAAAAGCGCAAGGCCCATTCCATCGGTAACATCAAAAAACTTCAACTGGTCCCCTGAATTGCTGTATACGATACGGCCATCGGTAAGGACACCGTCTACGTCGAGGAGCAGGAGCTTTATCTTGGCTATTCTGTCTGTAAGCATGTTAGTTTGTATTTCGTTTATCGCTTAGATTATCTTTGTTCGGTTTACGGTTCATGGTTTACGGTTTACGGAACAACCGTTGGATTTTAAAAACCGTAAACCGTACACCGAAAACCGTAAACCGAATATACGAATAACTAAATCAATCCTGCCTTCAATAAATCCTGTATATCCAACAATCCGACCGGTTTTTTCTTTTTATCCACTACCGGCACTTCGTCGATCTTTTTTGTCTGCAGGACCTGTAGCGCGTCAACCGCCATCATATCGCTTCTTACCGCGACAGGATCCTTTGTCATGACCTCTTTTATCTTCCGGCCGGTGATCTCGCCCCCGGCTCTAAGATGCCTCCTGAGATCTCCGTCGGTAAATATGCCTTTTAGCGATCCTTTTTTATCCACTATACTCGCGCTTCCGGCCCTTGCCCTGGTTATTTCAAGCAGCACATCTTTGACAAGTGAGTTTTCATTTACAACGGGATTAGAGGCGCCTGTCCTCATGATATCGCCTACCTTAAGAAGCAGCCTTTTGCCCAGGCTGCCTCCCGGATGGAACAGCGCAAAATGCTCTATTTTAAAACCTTTTTTATCCTGAAGCTCAACGGAAAGCGCGTCCCCCATTGCCAGCATAACAGTCGTACTTGTTGTAGGGGCAAGTCCGAGCGGACAGGCCTCCTTCTTTATGCTGACGTCAAGTATGCAGTCACTGTTCCTGGCAAGCGTAGAATTGGTATTACCCACCATCCCTATTAATTTAGCGCCTATCTTTTTTATGACCGGCAAAAGGCGTATTACTTCTTCCGTCTCACCGCTGTTTGAGATCGCTATTACGCAATCATTTTTTGTCACCCTGCCCAGATCTCCGTGCAGCGCCTCTGCCGGATGAAGATAAAGACTCGGCGTACCAGTCGAAGAAAGGGTAGCGGATATCTTCTGAGCGATAAAACCGGGCTTTCCCATACCGGTGACTATGACGCGTCCTTTTATCTTCAGTAGCATATTAATAGCCTGTTCAAAATTGTGGTCCACTCTCTTCACGAGATCCTGGATGGCCTTCGCCTCTGCCCTTAACACTTCCCTGGCCTTATTTATGGTCATCGCTTTATGATCCTCTCTATCTCCTTGATCTTACGCAGAACATCTTCGAGTTTCTTCAGGGACAGCATATTCGGGCCGTCGCACGGCGAATTATCAGGATCCTCATGCACTTCGACAAATATACCGTCAGCCCCCGCGGATACTGAAGCCAGCATCAGGGGCGGAATAAACCTGCTGTCACCGCCGCTCTTCTCTCCCAGTCCGCCGGGCATCTGGACCGAATGGCTGGCATCATAGATAACCGGCACACCGAAATCCTGCATAATTAAAATAGAGCGGAAATCACTGACCAGATTATTATAGCCAAAACTTGTGCCGCGCTCTGTTATTAACACGTTGGGGTTTCCGGCTGACTGGACTTTCTCAAGCGCGTGCTTAACGTCCCACGGTGAGGAAAATTGCCCCTTTTTTATATTTACCGCTTTACCTGTCCTGGCCGCTTCAGTGATAAGATCTGTCTGCCTGGAAAGAAGCGCCGGGATCTGTATGATATCAAGGACTTCACCGGCTATCCTTGCTTCCTCTTTAGTATGGACATCGCTCAATACAGGGACATCCAACTCGTCCTTTACTTTCTTCAACACACCAAGTCCTGTTTTTATACCGGGCCCCCTGTACGATCTCACTGAGGTCCTGTTGGCCTTATCGTAACTGGATTTAAATATAAAGGGGATGCCAAGTGAGCCAGCGATCTCTTTTATAGCTTTAGCGTGGCGGAGTGTGCTTTCTTCGCTCTCTATCACACAAGGCCCGGCTATCAATACTACCGGATGCCCCGCGCCGATCACTATATTTCCCAGCGTGACTGTTTTCACAATAGCCCCATGACCTGCCTCGCCTTTTCCAGGTCTTCAGGCGTATCAATGCCTATTGTATCGAATTTTGTCTCGACCACTTTTATGCGGTACCCGCTCTCAAGAGCACGCAGCTGCTCAAGCCCTTCGGTCATCTCAAGATTAGACTTCGGAAGGTTCACGAACTCAAAAAGAAAATCCTTGGTATACGCATAAAGGCCAAGATGTTTATAGAATACCGGGGTGGTCTCGAATCTGCGGTAAGGAATGACCGATCTGGAAAAATACAAAGCGAATCCATTTTTATCTATCACTACTTTTACCGTATTAGGGTTTCTTATTTCCTCGGTCCAATCCATTTTTTTAGCCAGCGTCGCTATCTTGATATTCTTCTCATCCAGTATGGCCCTTGCCAGTTCATCGATCATCTCGGGGCGGACCATGGGTTCATCGCCCTGGATATTTATGACTATATCAACATCCATAGGATTCACGACTTCGGCAAGCCTGTCGGTACCGCTTGGCTGATCCGGTGAAGTATAAACGACTTTAGCGTCAAAGCCCTGCGCCTCTTTGATTATTCTTTCATCATCGGCGGCGATCACGAGATCATCGAGCATTTTAGATCTTTTCGCGCTTTCCCATACGTGCCGCACAACCGGTTTGCCGCCCAGATCCGCGAGTACCTTGCCCGCAAACCTGGTGGATTGAAACCTTGCCGGAATAATACCTATTATCTTCATCGTCTCCTCTTTATCTCTCTCTTGATTTTCTCATTAAGCTCTTCCTGCGTAGCTACCGCTATACCGACCTTTCCCACCACGATCCCGGCCGCGCAGTTGGCGATATGCGCCGCCTCTATGTTCTTTGCGCCGGATACTACCGCGAGGGTGTAAACGCTTATCACTGTATCACCCGCGCCGGAGACATCATAGACATCTTGCGCGACTGTGGATATTTTCTTGAACTTTCCCGATTTTTCAAAAACGCACATACCGTCTTCCCCCAGAGTGACAAGCAATACCTCAGAATTAAGCTGTTTTAGCAGCCTCTCGCCTATCCCTTCCACCGACATATCATCCTTTGACTTCAGGCCTATAGCCCTGGCGGCTTCATGGATATTCGGCGTGATACAAGTGGCGTTCTTGTAAAGCGGAAAATGGCTTTCCTTGGGGTCTACGGTTATGATCTTTTTGTGGCGCTTCGCGAGCCTTATAAGCTTCTCCACAAATTTAGGAACGATCACGCCCTTGCCGTAATCTTCTATTATGACCGCGTCTATATCTTTTATGATCCTTCCGGCAAAGGTCAGCATTTGCTCAATCGCGCTGTCACTTATATTGCTTACCGTCTCCTTGTCTATCCTCACGACCTGCTGGTTATGCGCTATCACACGCGTCTTCAGCGTAGTCGGCCTTTCCCTGTCACGGACAATACCGCCGGTCTGTATGCCCCTTTTCTCGAGTTCGCCCACCAGAAGGTCTCCCATCATGTCATCGCCCGCTACTCCGGCAAGATAAACTTTTCCGCCCAGCGCCCGGATATTATGAGCAACGTTGCCTGCCCCTCCGGGCATAACACTTTCTGAAGTAGCCCATACAACAGGAACAGGGGCTTCGGGCGAAATGCGTGATACCTTACCCCATATAAACTCATCGAGCATAAGATCGCCCACAACAAGAAGCGAGGCCTTATTGAACCTGCTTACTATGTTCTGCAATCTGACCAGTTTTAAATTATCCATATTATCACCTATAGGAGATAATCTTATCATTAATACAGGCGCCTGTCAAACACATTTGCGATCACCTATTGGCCTAACGAGATTTCTTAGGCGCGTATTCGTCCTCAATCTCCCCCACTATCTCTTCGATTATATCCTCAAGCGTCACGATGCCTGTCAGCCTGCCATCCGGATCGGATACTGTGGCAAAATTTATCTTATCCTGCTGCATCTTTTTGAGTACATCTTCAAGCAGATCGCCTTCTCTTACGAGATAGCAGGGCCTCATCACATCCAGCGCTTTCCTTGAAAGGTCTTCGACTAGAAGATCCGTCGCCTTGACGACCCCTATTATTTCTTCAGGCTTATCTGAGTAGACAGGTATCCATGAATATCCCGTACTTATGATAGTCTTCATCAGTCCGCCGACAGTCTCTTCTTTTGATTCCGAGACCACGTTCTTTATGGGCACCATGATATCTTCGGCATCGGTTTCCCCAAAATCAAATATCTCATAGGCCATATCCATGACCATATCATCTACAACGCCTTCTTTCATTCCCTCTTTTATGAGAAGCTTGAACTCGTCTCTTGTAACAAAATGGCTCCTCTTGGCCCGTTTGCCGCCGAGGACCCTGGAGAAGAATCCCGCCACCTTGTCGGCGATAAATACCAGAGGAAACAGGATATAATATGCCGTCTTGATGAAAGTGCTGACCTTAAGCGAAAATTTAAGGGAATTTTTTCTCGCGAAGTTCATGGGAAGTATCTGGCCGAATATAAGGACAAGCGGCAGCATCACGGCGGTCGACACCATAGCTGCCATTTCAGCATTGGCAAAATACCTCGACGAAATACCCGCCGCTATGGAAGATCCGATGATAACCGCTATATTCACGCCTATTAGCGTGGTGCCCAGGAGTTTTTCCGGGTTTTCGAGCAGTTTTTCCAGATATGCGGCCCTTTTATCTCCCTTGAGGGCAAGATGGGATATCTTTATCTTGTTGGATGATATCACACCCATCTCAGAGCCGGCAAAAAAAGCCTGGATCACAAGAGATAAGATTATGATTACAAACGCAAAAAACAAAGCCATGCCTATTTCCTTATCAATCTCTGGAGGAGACTCTCCTTGTCCCGGATATCACCTATGATCTCTTCCAGGAGGTCTTCCATGGTGACTATTCCCTTGATCTGTCCGCCTTCTTCCCTGACAAGAGCCATGTGGATCTTTCTTGATATAAAATCCCGCAGGAGAACGTTTAACCGCAGGCCCCTGGTGACATAAAAAGGTTCCCTGAGCAGCCCCTTGATATCATCTTCATCCTCGCGGCGCTCCACTATTTTTCTGAGGAGGTCCTTAGCGTAAAGGACGCCGAGTATATTCGACTTGTCAGTCTCATATACGGGTATCCTGGAAAGCTCGGCTTCCTTTATAGCCGCGCACATCCGGCCTATGGGCATATTTATCGAGAATGAGATAATATCATCTTCTTTTACCATGACATCCTTCACTCTCTTATCGCTTAACTGGATCACATCTTCCATCATCTCGGCTTCCTCTTTATCGAGAATGCCTTCTCTGGAATAGCCCACCTTGATAGCGCTTTCCAGTTCATCCTTAGTGATATGTGACTCTGTCTTTTTAGTTTTAACCAGAAAAGAGAGAACGCCCTCGGCCAGGCCCCTTAAGCAGTAGCGGAGAGGCAACACTAATCTGGAAAAAAGCGCTATCGCGGGCGCGGTTATCAGTGAAAAACGCCTGGCGTTCTTGATAGCGATTATCTTAGGCATGATCTCGCAAAATATGACTACGATAACTGTCATGACGGCTATCGAGATACCTACGCCCTTTTCTCCCCATATTTTTATGCTAAGTGAAGCGGCTATGCTTGAGGCGAAAACGTTGGCAAACATATTGCCTATAAGAATTGTTATAAGAAGATCCGTGGGCTTACTGAGAAGGGATTCCACAGTGCCGGAATTCCTGGCCTTGTCCACCTTAAGGCGCCTTATGCTTATTTTACTCAAACTGAAAAGCGATGTCTCGGATCCGGAAAAAAAAGCGGACAAAAAAAACAATAAAAGCAGTATTACTATGTTATAGACCATATAAAAGTTCCTATATCCAATTCTTTCTCTTAAAGTAAGACACCATGGCGATGCCTAAGAGGATCATCACGGTGGAAATGCTCAAAAACCCCCATCTCCAGGAAAGCAGCGGCATCTCTCTGAAATTCATGCCGTAGACTCCGGTTATCAGCGTGAGAGGCATCATAATAGTCGCTATGATGGTCAGTACCTTCATGATGTCGTTAGTCCTGTTGGATATCGTCGACAAATACGCGTCAAAAGCGCTGTTCGTGACATCCCTGTAAGTATCAATTGTATCATTTATGAAGATCATATTATCGTAGACGTCACGGAAATAAGCGCGCCTTTTGGGATCTATAAACTGAAAATCTTCCCTTGATAAGAAATTCACAGTATCTCTCTGGGGACCGATGAATCTTTTTAAGTACATCGCATCCTTCTTTACCGAGAAGATATTGTTCAGTGTCTTCTGTGTGGGATTCTCCAGGACCTGCGTCTCTATATTGCCGATCTTATAATCCATAGCGTCAAGGACGGGCATATAATTGTCGACCAGGGAGTCTATTACAAGATGGAGAAGGTTGTCCGCCCCTTTACTCATAACAGAGTGATTTTTGCTTGTTCTTTCAATGGCTGTCTCAACACCTTTTATAGATTCCTGATGGATAGTAATTATATAGTTCTTGCCGAGGCATATGTTCAGCTCTATCGTTCTCACCCTATGAGCGCGCGGCGTTGTAGCTGCCGCGTGCATGACTATGAACATATATTCCTCGAACTGTTCTATCTTGGGCCTTGTATTTGTATTTATACAATCCTCTAAAGTCACAGGGTGAAGTTGAAAGACATTATCCAGCATGTCCACCTCATCTTTACCCGGGGAGATCAGGTCAAGCCATAGTACGCCTTTTTCGGAGCGTACCGCTTCCTTCATACCTTCGATAGAAAGATCCTTCAAGATCTGTTGGTCATCTTTGCAGTAAAGTAATGTCTTTGCCATGATTACCTCGTTTCGGTTTAGTTACTATAATATTAGAATGCATGGGTCACAAGACACAAGGTCACAACGTCACAAAAATCCTTTGTAAAGATCCGTGGGACACACATCACCAAGTCACCAAAATCCCATGTAAAGAAACGTGGGTTGCAAGGTCACACGTCACCAAGTCACCCGTCACCAGGGATTTTCTTATCCTGGTGACCTTGTGACCTGGTGACCTTGTGACCTTGTGTCCTTGCGTCCTTCATCGTGCTTGTTATTTGTAATTTTTTGTAATAATTTCTCTACTTCTACCAGCACGTCTTCTACGGTAATGGCCTTTAGGCACCGGAAACCTTGCTCGCAATTGTGAGCAAGGCATATTTCACAGCCCGCGTCCTTATGGAAAATGATGTCGCCCTTTCCGGTCGGCCCCCATCTCTTCGGGCCCAGGCCGGGTTGCTTTCTCCCAAAGATGACAATGCTGGGCGCGCCTACGGCTGTCGCTATGTGCACAGGACCTGAATCATTCGATATAAATAACTTACTTCTCTCTAAAAGCGCGGCAAGCTCACCGACAGTAGTCTCTCCGGAGAGGTCTGTGGCTTTACCTTTGAGTGATTCCTTAAGAGCCGAAGTGTAAGCAGCGTCTCCCGGACCGGCTACTAACACGGTCTCAAGATCATATCGGCCTCTCAATATCTCGATCAAAGACGCGAACCTTTCAAGGGGCCATCTTTTTGATCGACAGCTCGCGCCCGGATGAACCGCCAGGATCTCCTTCGACGCGCCTATTCCGCGCTCGGACAATTTTGCATCGACCGATGCCCTGCTCATCTCCTTCACAGGCACGAAGAGGCCTTTTTCGCGGGCCTCAACCCCTATCGCTTTTAATATATCTAAAGTATACTCAAATTCATGTTTTTTTCCAAGAAATTTTTCATCCTTCAGGGCTCTCGTAAGTAGAAAAGATAGTTTTCCGCTCCATCCTATCCTTTCCGGTATACCCGCGGCAAAGGTTATTATGTGCGCCCGGTTGGTCGGATGCAATATAATAGCGGTATCAAAGCTCTTTTTTCTTATGTCCCGCGCAAAAGACAAAGTGGAGAAAAATCCTTTATGAACGCCGTATTTGTCATAAAGTATGACTTCGTCAAGATTGGGATTCCCGTCCACTATATCCCTGGCATAAGGCCTTACCATGAAGGCTATATAGGCGTCCGGACTTGCCTGCCGCAGCGCCGTTATCACGGGCGTTGACAGGACTACGTCGCCTATCCTGTCAGTGCGTATTATTAATATTCGTTTCATCGGCTTCATTTCTTTAGCATCTCTTTCACAAGGCGAAAGGCCTCATCCACTTCTATTGACCTCATGCACTCATGCTCAAAATCGCACTGTGCCTTTTCGCAGGGGCTACAGTGCAGTTCTTTTCTGAGAACGCGGTCCTCTTTCCCTGTCGGACCGTAAGAGGCAGGATCGGTTGGGCCGAAGATGGCCAGCACATCCGTATTTACCGCTCCCGCAAGATGAAGCGGAGCGCTGTCATTGGTCACCAGCAGATCACTATGCTTCAGGGCTGAGGCAAGTTGGCGAAGCGTAGTCTTACCCGAAAGATCCACCACCTCAGTGTTTTTCGAGGCGATCTCACCGATCAAGTCCTTATCCGAGTTGTCGCCGACCATGATGACCTGAGCGCCGAGTTCTTTTATAAGTTTGTCGGCGAGCAAAGAAAATTTTTCTTTAGGCCATTTCTTGATATCGCTCTTTGCCCCCGGGCTCAGGGCGATAATGGGCCTAGCCCTGTCCATTTTCGATATGATATTACCTATATACTCTTCGTCTTCCCTGGTCAAATAGACATAAAAATCAGCGTCCTCGACACCCAGGCCTATTGTCGACAACTTCCACAAATGCTGCCTTTTTTTATGTTTCAAATCCATCGGAGGGGTATGCACAAGGCTTGTCCTGTATTTTGCCCCTACCAGAAACGGAAACAGGGTATTCTTCATATCCACCACCAGGTCATATTTATTCTTTCTGAGCTTTCTGAGGAGATTCCTCTTGTCATTGATAACCGCGTGCTTGTCATAAATGATGACGCCGGAAACCGCCGGATGCCCATCGAATAACTCCGCGCCGTTCGGGCCTACCATAACATCCAGTCTTGCTCCGGGAAAACTCTCCCTAAGCACCCTTACCGCCGGAGTAGTCAAAATTATATCCCCAATATTGGATAGCGTTATAAACAATATTTTCTTTATCTTGTCCTTATCTACTTTCATAAGACCTTCTCACCCAAGATAGCCCTTCTTTTCGATCACCTCTAACACATCGTCCACAGTTATAGCCTTCATGCATCTGTTATCCCCGCATGAAGGATCATAGCACGGGACTTCGCAGCCTATATCCTTTTTTAGCACTTCATAATTGCCCTTGCCGTAAGGCCCTGTGATATCCGGGGATGTGGGCCCGAATAAAGCCACAACGTTAACTCCGGTGCTTACGGCTATATGCATGGGGCCTGAATCCCCGGAGACCACTAATCTTGCCCGCTCAAAAATAGACGCCAGCTCTCTCAGGCCGGTCTTCCCGCAGACAGATGTCGGCTTATTTTTCATGTCTTTCATTATGGCCTCTGTCAGAGTCTTATCCTTCTCCGCTCCCGTTATAAGTATTTTGACGCCGTATTTTTCGATCAGCTTATCCGCGAGCTCCGCGAAACTAGCCGCGGGCCACCGCTTTGGGGCCCAGTTGCCTCCGGGGTTAATGGCTACAAAATCATCGAGACCGCTTACGCCTTCGGAATCAAGTATGCGCAGCGCCTTCTTCCTGTCAAGCTCAGTTATGAAAAACTCATAATCATTTTTAGAGGCATCAAGCCCTGCTGCCCTCGCTAACTCCAGAAAATGCTGGACTCTGTGCACCTGGCGGGGCGGCATTTTTAATTTTTCCGTCAGAAGGAAACCTCTTTTCTTGGTATCATAACCTATTCTTGTTTTAATACCTGCCGTTCGCGCTATAAGCGCCCTGGTCATAGACCTGTGGAGAAGAAACACCGTATCAAACTTATCCTTCCTCAGTTTTAATGTAAACCGCAATTTACCGCGAAGGCTTCTCTCGGGCCCTTTTTCATCAAAGGGAATCAATTCGTTGATCCTTGTGTTTGATTCAAGTATCTCTTTGCATCTCTGTGGAACGGCACATGCTATATAGCTATCAGGAAACGCTTCCCTTACGGCCCTTATAAACGGACTGGTAAAGATAACGTCACCCAGCCAGTTGACGCTGAATATTAATATCTTCTTGCGCGTTTTTTTTATCTTATTCATAGCTTATTCTTTGTTTAGGTGGTAGGTAATAGGTAGTAGGTAGTAGGGGGAAGGGGGAAGGGGGGATTTTTAGCAATGGAATTTCCCTATCACCTCCTACCTACTACCTCCTACCTACTACCTATCACCTCACTATACATCTCTTCCATCTTAAAAACCATATCATCAATAGAAAAATCCTTGATCACCCTTTTTCTGGCCTTATCCTCAAAAGACCGGGATATCTGCCTGTCCTTAAACATACGTTTTATCGCGGCGGCAAGATCGTCAGGATCCTGAGGCCTTACAAGAATACCTGTAACACCGTCCTCTATGATATTGGCGGCGCCTCCCACCCTGCTCGCGATACACGCCTTTCCGGATGCCATTGCTTCTATTAACGAAAGACCAAGGCCTTCCGCTACAGATGGCAGAACGAACACGTCTATCGCCTGGATGATCCTGGCGGTGTCTTCTATGGAACCCGTAAAAACCGTAGCGCCGTCTAAACCTAATTTCGTTGATAAGCGGCGCAACCGGTTCTCGTCAGGGCCGTCCCCGACCAGCAAGACCTTTATGTCAGGAAATTCGGCTGTCAGCTTCCTGGCCGCCTTAATAAGGATCTCCTGCCCTTTAACCGGGGATAGCCTGCCGATCGTCCCGATAACATGTTCTCCGCCCAGATCCAATCCGCGCTTTATGCTGTCCTTCTCACCGGGTAGAACATCTCTGGTGAATCTTTCCATCTCTATTCCGGTATGTATAAGCGCGACTCTTTCTTCCGGAATTTTAAAACTGCCTGTCAACTGGTCCCTCACTGCCTCGCTTATGGCCACGGCCCTGGCTCCCCAGCAGCCGAAGAGCCTTCTGCCCAGGCGGTTTTTAAAAAATCCGTGACATGTTGTCACATAAGGCACTTTCTCGCGCGATGATAATAGAGCCGCTATCACCTGAGCCACTCTCGTATGCGCGTGTATGAGGTCTATATTTTCTTCACGTATGAGGCGCCTCAACACCTTATACGAGCCCAAAAGCTTCGGGCTAAGCTCTGACTTAGTCCTTATGTCCACGTATATATGTTTTATGCCCTCATCTGACAGCACCCTTTCCAGCTCACCGCCCGAAGACGCTACAAATACGGTATGCCCTTTTTTCTTGAACGCCTTAGCCAGATTAGTGACATACCTCCCTATTCCGCCCATATTCAAGTGTGTGGCAAGATGTAATATCCTCATCTTAAAAATCCTTCCACGGCAGCAAGCACGTCATCCACCTTTATTCGTTTCATGCATTTATTCTTCTTTCCGCAAGACGGTTTATAGCACGGGCTGCATTTTACGTTACCCGTTAAAAGTTTATATTTGTCCGCCTTCGGCATATGTCTCTTCGGGTCTGTCGGCCCGAATAAAGCTATAAACGGTACTCCTACGCTTGCCGCCACATGAAGCGGCGCGCTGTCCGTAGTGATGTAGACCTTGCAGCGCTTCATAAGCGAAGCCAGCTGCAGTATGTCGGTCTTGCCCGCCGATATCATAGGTTTACTGTCAGTGGCCCTCACTATATCCCTGGCTGCCTGCAGGTCCTTATTTACGCCGGTAAGAAGCGTGCGTATATTGTATTTTTTCGCGAGGCTGTCGCATAATTGAGCAATATAATCAGCTTCCCATCTTTTAGACTGCCATCTGCCGCTGGCGCCTATGTTTATGCCGACCAGGGTGTGGGCGGGATCCATCCAGTTTTCTTTTAAAAAACTGTCGGCCCAATCCTCATCCTCCTGCGAAGGCCAGAATTCCAGCGGCTCATCGCTTCTTTCTATGCCCAGAAGCTTCAATGTCCTGAACTGGTGCTCGACAGGTTCCATAGGCGTCTTTATATTTTTTACGCGTCTGTTCAAAAAGAAACTCCATTTTTCGTTATCGTAGCCGTATCTATAATTAGCCATGGTCAAAAAGGAAATGAGATGGCTTTTTTTATTATTCTGCAGATCTATCACTATGTCGAAGTCCTCACGCCTCAACTTAGCCGCCACGTCTAATACGCTTTTCAGCCGTGAAGCCTTCAGGTCCGGATTATAAACGATTCTCTCGTTTATATAAGGGCAGCCTCTAAACGCGTCGCTGGAGGCAAGCCCTACCAATACTTTTATCATCGAATTGGGAAATTTTTTTCTGATAGCCTTAAGCGACGGGATGGACAATATGACATCGCCCAGCGCGCCCATCTTGATCACAAGTATATTTTTTAACGACAAGGCCTCTCTATAGAGCCCCAGGGTCTTCTCCGCCATTGCCGCGAGTGAATATTTTTCCTCTACATCTTTTCTAGCTTGCGCTGTGATGGAACGGGCAAGGTCCCTGTCTTTGATCACCTTCAGTATCGCTTCCGCTATAGAATGGGGGTCTTCCGGCATTACCAGCAGTCCGTTCTCGCCATCCCGGATTATATCCACTATACCGCCTACTTTAGTGGCAACAACCGGCACTCCGACCGCCTGAGCTTCTATGATCACTCTTCCAAATGCCTCAGGTGTCTTTGTGGGCAGAACAAGCACATCAAGCTGTGATATGATATCAGGTATATCTTCTCTGGAACCCATAAAATCCACTATATTGGCTATGCCCAGCCTCCTGACAAGCAGATCGAGTTCTTCCCTGTAACGTTTTTTCGACGGAGGCACCTCACCCACAACAAGCACTTTTATGCCCGATACCGACCGCGCGACGATGGAGACGGCCTTCAAGAAATCCGTATGGCCCTTGAGGGGTGTTACCCTTGAGATCATACCTATAACAAAGTCTTTCCTCCTGGAGGAGGTATCCTCCTCGCGGACGGCAAGTTTAAATTCATTAAGGTCTACGCCTCTGGGTATCAGTTTTATCCTCTGATACGGTGTCCCGAAATCCTCTCTCATATGCCTTGCCATATCATGGCTGGCTACTATCACAAATCTACCCCAGCTCATAGGCCTTGACGCGACACGCGTATTATAATAACCGTGTGCCGTAGTTATAAAAGTCCTATTTGTGAATTTAGCGGCCAGAAAGCCTATAATAGCGGGTACGCGGCTTCGCGCATGGACGATCTCGATATTCTCCTTATTGATTATCTCGCAAAGGCGCCTTACCATCAAAAGTATGGTCACAGGCGACTTCTTTCCTACGGGAAGTTTGTAATGGCGCGCGCCTACTTCATCAAGACAGCGCACCAGCTTGCCTCCGCCGGAAACAACCACTGATTTATGGCCGTGCAGCATAAGATACCGCGCGAAGTCCACGGTTCCCCGCTCCACTCCGCCTACGTCCAGCGCCGGAAGTAGTTGTAATATATTCATATAAGACGCTTTACCCCTTCTAAAATCTTCCTATTATCATCGAGCTTTTTCGCCGGGATGGGCAAACCGGCAAGCTCTAAGATATCACTTTTGATGTTGCCTGCCTCAGAGATACGAATAAGGTCTTTTGATCTTAAATTCTTCAGCAATGCATCATGCCTGTCGTTCTTGGGTGCCCCCGGCTTCCTCTTAGGTTTAAACACGAGCACATGCTTGCCGGAACTCGCTGCTTCGGAGAGCATAGAACTTGATTCTCCCGAGACCACTATGACATCTGACGCGGCCAATATCCCTCCTACGGTCCATCCGGGATTCTCTTTGTTTGCTACGACTAAAAGCTTTGAACGGCTGCTTCCGGAAAGTGAGTCTTTAACAAGTGAGTCTATGGCCGGCGCGGTCCGCCTTGACGTAGTCGCTAAAATATTCGCATCCAGTTCATCTGCCGCGCTGATAATGCCGCCTAAGATACCTTTTATTAGCGGCTGATCAAATGTGTAGCGCTTGCTATCGCCTCCCACAAACAGCCCTATACTTCTTTTGCCTTCCAGATCCACTATGCCTTTAAGCGACTTTAAATCGCTATTAAGCCTTTCTTCGGTTATCAGATTAGGCGTGCCCACAGTCCTTATTATGTTTTTTCTCTGCGGCGGATTATCGTGCTCCGGTATAACAGCCAGATCGAACCCGCTGGATAACGAAAAGCCCGGCTTCATCGCTATGGCGCTCCTGGCGTTATTCTCCGCGGAAAATATAAGATTCACGGCCGCTGTCTGAGAACCGCATGAAATCACTATGTCAGCATAACTTTTCTGGAGTTCGGCATAAGTGGCGCCGGTAACAAATGATCTAAGAGAACTCATCCGTATAAGCGCGTACCTTGCCGTTATATGGCTCAATAAAGACAGCGCTGCTCTGTGTACCGCTGTCTTGTGCCTTATTTCTATTATCTTCAACTCGGTATCAGCGTCACTATGGCCTGATTGCCGGCGGCATTCGGTGATCTTCTCATAAATAGCGAGCGATTGATTCAAATGACCCTTTTTACCATCGCTCAATACCACGACCTTTTTTAGCGGCGTTGATTTCCATCTCTTGTGAAGCCATAACCACTGTTCAGGATATTGCCGGATGTGCTTTTCAAATATCCGGGCAAATCTCTGCATGGCATGGAACTCGGCCTTTTCATCACCGCCCGCCACTTCTATGGGCTCCTCCAGGATCAATTTGTGATACGCGCCGTTCACCCTCGCCAGAAAAACCGGGATTATCGCGGAACCTGTCTTTCTGGCTAGCGCAAAAGCCCCTCTATGGGTCGAGGTCGGCCGTCCGAAGAAGTCAACAAATATGGCCTTCTTACCCGCGTCCTGGTCTGATAATATGCCCACAATATTGTTTTTACCGAGATGTTCATATATCTCTCTGGTAGCCATGCCCTTCTTGACTACCTTACACCCCTTGCTTTCCCTCATCGCGTTTAAGGCATCATTCATACGCTTCATCTTCTGCTCACGCGCCAATACCATAAGAGGATAACCCTCAAGCGCGCTCTTGATGCTTAAAAGTTCCCAGTTGCCGAAATGACCCGTAAGAAAGATTATCCCGCGGCCTTTTTCATGCGTCTTATCAAAATTGCCTCTGCCGCACGTTGAGACATACTTATCTGTATAGGCTTTATTCACTATAGGTATCCTGAGCACTTCCACAAGCGTCTGGCCAAAATTCATGTAAAGTCTTTTTACAATGCGCCTTATTTCCGCCGGAGTTTTTTCCGCGCTAAAGGCCGCGCGCATATTCGAGTAGGCAACCTTCGCTCTTTTATAGTTTATAAGATACGCAAGACGTCCGAAAAGCCTGCCTACAGCCAGTGCCGTCCCTGCGGGGAGCGCGGACAAGAACAGGCTGAACATCTTAGCTATTAAATACAGAATGTAATCTGTCAACCAGGGCCTCCTCATTCGAACTTATGTTAAAACCGGCCTCAAGGATGAATATCTCCATACCATCGGGCATGCTTTCAAGCCTTTTTAGCCTTACGGCATCCTTCTCAGTAGTCACTACTGTATCGATCTTTTCAACTATGCAGCCTTTCTTGACACGATCCATATCATCCATTGTGAAATTATGATGGTCCGGATAATAGAACCTCTCCATAACGCGGGCTCCGGCATTCCCCAGCATCCAGGCGAAATAAGCCGGACTCGCTATGCCGCTTAAAACCGCCACTCTCCTGCCAGTGATATGTGACAGCGGGACGGCTTCCTCCGAAGATATTCCTCTCAGGCAAACAGGCTTGTAATAAGATTCCGCGATCTCTATCTTGTCATTGATCCGCCTTAACGCTTCACGCACAGCTCTAATATTTCCTTTTCCCATGTCAGACTTTGTGATTACGGCAATATCCGCTTCCTTTAAGCGCCCGGGCGGCTCCCTCAGCAGGCCCCTCGGAAAAAGCCTCATATTTTCAAAAGGCGATGTTGAGTCTATCAATACGATATCAAGGTCTCTTTTTAGCCTGTAATGCTGAAACCCGTCATCCAGCACAATGCAATCGCATCCCAGGTCATCGGATGCCAACCTCGCGTTCTTTACACGGTCCCTGCCTATAAGAACCGGTATATCCTTAAGCTTATCCTGAAGTAAATGGGATTCATCATTCCCGTACCCTCTTGTGAGAACAGCCGGCCTCTTGCCCATTGCCTTTATATCGCCGGCAAGCTTTATGGTAAATGGTGTCTTTCCGGTCCCGCCGAGGGTGATATTGCCGATACTTATCACCTTAGGCTTCACCTTGTATGACGGCAGTATCTTCGACCTGTAAAAAAAATACACACACCCCAGGATCAGCCGGTACACAAAGGAGATAGCTGTCAGTATGGGCCGGACGATATACGCATCCGGCGTATTTCTTCTATCGGTCATTATCGAAAGAAAGTATTTTTTCATGTTACGCTCAGTTTTTGTCAAAGCATGCGATCTCGAATTGTTTGTTATTTCTCGAG
>JADHVZ010000010.1 GCA_016783745.1 Candidatus Omnitrophota bacterium
CCGTGGCCGCGCTGGGGCTTGCGGTCGGCATTGGATTCTATATAGCGGCTTGCACGGCAACGTTGCTTATATTGATCACTCTTCTTGTGCTTTCACATTTTGAAAAAGCAATAAACCGGATGAAGGAGGAGTGATTACAACGTTAAAAATAGATGGGACACAAGGTCACACGACACAAGGTCACACGACACAAGGTCACACGACACAAGGTCACCAGGACACAAAGTCACAAGGTCACCAGGATAAGAAAATCCCTGGTGACGGGTGTCCTGGTGACCTTGCAACCCACGTTTCTTTACATAGGATTTTGGTGACCTGGTGACGAGTGACCTGGTGACCCATGCATTAATAAACGAAAAAAGGAGGTGCGGCATGAGAAGGAGAGATCGAGGGGAAGAGAAGGTGCTTGATGTCGATGCGACGATGCAGGGCACGCTGACGTTCAAAGATCCCGTCAACCTTCGCATCAACGGCAGCTTTGAGGGTAACCTGGATACAAAGGGAAGTCTGACAATCGGAGAGCACGCGGTAGTAAGGGCAACCATTAAAGGAGAGAATGTTGTTGTTACGGGCCGTGTATTCGGCGACATAGTAGCCGTCAAAGAATTAAAGATCATTCCTCCCGGCAACATAACCGGCAATATAATAACACCCCGCCTGATCGTAGACGAGGGGGCAGTACTTGACGGCAGATGTCAGATGTCAAGGAAAGGCGGCGAAAATCAGAACGCGGATCAGAGCGCGAGAAAGAGTCTGCTTTCCGCCGATGAACTCGCGAAATATCTCGAAGTGGATAAGTCCATGATCTTCGAGTGGGCCAAGACCGGCAAACTTCCCGGGACCAAAGAAAAAGACACGTGGAAGTTCAATAAAGAATTGGTCGATGAGTGGATCGCGGACGGGAAGGTAAAATAGATAAAATAACAAATTACAAATAACAAACAAATTCAAAATCACAATATCCAAACAGAGTGTTTTGAATTTGGATATTGTTATTTGTTTGAGATTTGTTATTTGGAATTTGGGATTTAAGGTGAGTGCTATGGAAGAGAAACTTTTAAACATTAATGAAGTCGCCAAGTATCTGAATATGTCCGAAAGGTCAGTCAAAGAGCTCGTTGATAAGGGAGAGCTGCCGGCATATAAAATAGGCGGGATCGTGCTGCGGTTTAAAAAAGAGCAGATCGACGGCTTTCGCAGAAAATCCGGCGCGGCCTTTGTTGAGAGTAAGCCTCAAGCGTTGCCCTATAAAAAAACTAAATCGCACGCACCCGTCAATCGTAATAATCCGATAGGGTCCGGTGCCGCAAGATATACATTCTGGGAAAGGCTGGAGGATTTTCTTTACTACAACGATTTTTATATCTTGTCACTTATTATACTTATACTGATCGTACTCGCTGTTTTTGGATTCTGATATGAGAGGCAAACAGATATTAAGAGACGCCCTGGAGAAGGTGCGGGACAAAAGGCTTAGTGTCCGTGAGGCCGGAAAGATCCTGAGTGGATTTCCGTCGATGGACATGAAAAGCGTAAATCTGGATTGCGGAAGATACGCAAGATGCGGATTTCCCGAAGTCATCTATTGCGAAGGCAAGACGCTCGCCCAGATAAAGCTCATCGCGAGGAAGATGATCAAATGCGAAGACTTTCTATTGCTTACCAGATTATCTGAGTCCGCGTACAAGAGCCTAAAAAAGACTTTTCGCGGCCTAAAATATAACAGGCCCGGCCGTGTAGCTTATCATTCAAAGAATAAGGCCATAAGGAAGAAAAAATCTATTTTAGTGATAACCGGCGGCACATCCGATATTCCGGTCGCAGAAGAGGCCTGCGCTACACTGGAAGCTATGGGCAACGCCGTGGACAGGCTTTACGATGTCGGTGTAGCGGGAGTCCACCGCTTGCTAAACAAAGTCGAACGTCTTCATAGATCAAATATAATCATAGTGGTCGCCGGAATGGAAGGGGCCCTGGCAAGCGTAGTGGGAGGACTTGTGTCGAAGCCGATCATAGCGGTACCGACAAGCTGCGGTTATGGCGCGAACTTTAAGGGCCTGGCTCCGCTACTCACAATGCTTAATAGTTGCTCACCCGGCGTAGCAGTAGTTAATATAGATAACGGTTTCGGTGCCGCTTATATCGCTAACCTCATAAATAAATACTGAATATGCCCATTAAGCCGAAAAAAATAGAGGATATGCTAAAAGGCCTGGGGTTTCTAAAGGCCGCCGAAATAAAAGAAGGCCTAAGCATACAACGTGAGACAAAAGAGCGGCTCGGCCGTATCCTTTTAGTAAAAGGGTATATAAACGACGAAAATATCCTGGATCTTGTCCTGGTGCAACTTGGGATCGGGCCGGAAGAGACTAAGGATATCGAAATCGCCCCCGAGGTCATATCGAAGATACCTCCTTATTTTGCTAAGGCCCACCGTATAATACCTATTCGATTTTACAAAAATACCGTGACCATAGCGACAGATAATCCATTTAATTTCCTGGCGTTCGAAAATTTTAGTGAGTTTTTGGGGTTCCGCATCGAAGGTGTCCTATCTTCCGCTAAGGATGTGGGTGATCTGCTTGAAAAATATTACCCCTCCGAGGAAGGGCAGCAGCCCGTAAGCCGGATAATCTCGAATATCCCGGGCGATGATCAGGATGCCGCGGCGGATCTGATAAAGCAAAGAGACATTCCGAAGCTCAAGCCGGATGATGACGCGCCTGTCGTAAGATTGGTAAGCCTGTTAATAGGGGAAGCTGTTAAGAAAAGGTCAAGCGATATTCATATAGAACCTCTTGAAAACAAACTTCGAATAAGATACAGGATAGACGGGATCCTGTATGAGGTGCCCGGTCCGCCAAAAAAACTGCAGTCATCTGTGATAAGCAGGGTAAAGATCATGGCTAAGATGGATATTGCTGAAAAGAGACTTCCTCAAGACGGCAGGATCAGGATATCTGCCGCGGGCAGAGATCTTGACCTTCGCGTATCTACACTTCCGGCCATTTACGGAGAAAGTGTCGTTCTGAGGATACTCGATAAATCAAGTTTTATTATGGGGCTTAAGGATCTGGGGTTTTCTGATACTGATGAAAAAAAGTTCGAGAAGCTGCTAAAGATGCCCAACGGAATATTGCTTGTAACGGGCCCGACCGGAAGCGGAAAGACAACCACGCTCTACGCATCGCTGAACTATATAAATAAACCCGATAGAAAGTTGATTACTATTGAGGATCCCGTTGAATATCAGATGACCGGCATAAATCAGGTCCAGGTCAGGCCGCAGATAAACCTGACATTCGCGGCCGGATTAAGAAGTATTTTAAGGCAGTCCCCGGATGTGATAATGATAGGAGAAATACGTGATCCTGAGACAGCGCAAATAGCCATTCAGGCTTCCCTGACAGGACATCTTGTGTTTTCAACATTGCACACAAATGACGCGCCGGGCGCTATCACCAGGCTTATTGACATGGGGACCAAGCCCTATTTAGTCGCTTCCGCTATACAAGCGATTATCGCTCAACGATTGGTCAGGTCCATTTGCCCTTCATGTAAGGAGAAATATGAGCCTTCGCGGGAGGAATTAAAAATCATAAAATTGAGTTCGGGGTATTCCAGGAGCATAGATTTTTACAAAGGAAAAGGCTGTGAAGATTGCGCAGGCACCGGATATAGCGGGAGAATTGGCATATTTGAGCTGCTTTTCATGACAGACAAGATAAGGAAGCTTGTCTTTGAAAAAGTTTCGAGCGGTGTGATCAAAGAAAATGCAAGAGAGTCGGGTATGGTGACTTTACGGGAAGACGGAATAAAAAAAGTCCTTAAGGGTGAGACAACAATATCGGAAGTAATGAGAGTAACGCAACAGGATCTTGCTTAGGTAGTTTTGAGTAGACTCGATTTAATTTGTTGTTGATCGTATGTACGGTGTAAGGTTTACGGTTCTCGGTGTTCGGTTCTCGGTGTTCGGTTCTCGGTGTTCGGTTCTCGGATTCTTTTCCCGAAAACCGTAAACCGATAACCGAAAACCGGGCCAAGGTAATCGAAGCAAAATACGATCAACGATAAACGAGTAACAAACCAAAAACGGAGGGACCAATGGAAATCGATCAATTACTGCAGATATGTATCGAGCGAAACGCCTCAGATATACACCTTACGGTCGGCAAACCGCCGACACTCAGGGTAGACGGCATGCTGGATCCGCTCGATTATGACTCGCTCACCCCTCCCATGACAGAAAAGCTGATCAAATCCATAACAAGTGAGACACATCTTCAAAAAGTTCAAAAATTCGGCGGCGTTGATTTCGGTTTGAGCTTCGGAGATGTAGCAAGATTCAGGGTCTCGGTTTACAAGCAAAAAGGGTATTGGGGAACATCTTTGAGATTGATACCCTCTAAGATATTTACGTTTGAGGATATCGGCCTGCCCCTCATCACAAAAGAGCTGTTGAACAAGCCGCGGGGGCTTATCCTTGTAACGGGCCCGACCGGAAGCGGGAAGACTACAACACTTGCCACGATGACGGATTACATAAACACAAATCTTGATGTGCATGTCATAACCATCGAAGACCCTATCGAATATTACCACGACCATAAGAAGGGCATCATCACGCAGCGCGAATTGGGCGTGGACGTTTTCTCGTTCAGCGAAGCGATAGTAAAAGGCCTCAGGATGAATCCGGACGTGATCATGGTCGGCGAGATGCGGGACCTTGCCACTATAGAGGCGGCTCTTTTAGCCGCCGAGACCGGGCATCTTGTGCTTGCGACTCTTCACACTACAAGCGCGGCCCAGACCGTAGACAGGATCATAAATGTATTTCCGCCCCAGCAACAGGAACAGGTAAGGATGCAGCTATCGACCTCGATACTAGCTATTTTCTCGCAGCAGCTTTTGATAAAAGCGACGAAGAAAGGCAGGGCCGCGGTCTTCGAGATCATGATCACCACGCCCTCTATACAGAACCTGATCAGAGATAAGAAGACTTACAGGATCACATCGGATATTCAGACCGGATCAAAGTACGGGATGAAGACTTTTGACACATCACTCACCGAGCTGTACCAGAGAAATATCATAGACTACGAGACAATGCTTGGTAAGGCTTTCGAACCCGATCAGATAATAATGAAATTTCAAAAGACAAAAAAATAGGAAGAGGCCTTCCTGGATGAGCGCTGATATACCCCGCGAGAAAAAAGGAAAGTATAAGTCTTTAGGAAAGATCCTTCTGGCTAAGGGGCTCTTGACCGAGAGCCAGCTGGAGCAGGCTCTCGAAGAGCAGAAGTATACCGGAAGCCTTCTTGGCAGGATATTGATCAAGCTGGGTTTTATCTCAGAGGAGCGGGTGTTGAAGGCATTAGGTATACAGTCAGGCATGGAATTCGTCAGTTTGAAAAATATTAAAATTCCTAAAGCGGTCATACAGAAAGTCCCGCCTTCAATAGCGAAGATCTACAAAATACTACCGGTAAGATTTGAAAACAGTATACTAACGATAGCTATCTGCGATCCCCTTAATGTGAATATTCCTGATGATCTTCGTTTTATGCTGGGAACCTCCCTAAAATGCGTAACGGCCAACGAAGATGATATCCTGGCGGCAATTTCGGAATATTACGGACAGAGCGGAGAGTCCATTAGTGAGCTTCTGGATGAGATCGAAAACAAAATGCCTTCGGTGGACACAGAGGAAGAAGAGTCAGTCACTGATATGGTGGTCCTCCAGGAACTTGCGTCACAGCCTCCGGTCGTAAAGCTTTTAAATCTTATACTCTTGCAGGCCATCAAGGACAGGGCATCAGATATACACTTTGAACCGTTTGAGAAAAAATATATGATCCGCTACAGGGTAGATGGGATCTTATACGACATAACTCATCCTCCGAAGAATCTGGCATTGGCTATAAGTTCCCGCATAAAAGTCATGTCCAATCTTGATATAGCTGAAAGGCGCTTGCCTCAGGACGGCCGTATAGCAATATCGGTCGAGGGGAAAAATGTTGACATACGCGTATCAACCCTTCCGACCGTATTCGGGGAAAGCGTGGTCATGCGCATTCTCGACAAAGACGTGGTGAGCTTGTCGCTGGATGAGGTCGGGATGCCGGCACCCTGGTTAAAACAACTGCGCCATACTATCACCAAGCCTAACGGTATTATACTCGGGACAGGTCCGACCGGCTGCGGGAAAACCACCACTCTCTATGCGTGCCTTAAGGAGATCAATAAAATAGATTACAAAATAATAACCACGGAAGATCCGGTCGAGTATGACATTGCCGGGATCATCCAGGTACCTATCAGGCCTAAGATCAATCTAAACTTTGCCACCTGCCTGAGGCATATACTCAGGCAGGATCCCGATATTATAATGGTGGGAGAGATACGCGACGCTGAGACTCTGCAGATAGCTATACAGGCATCTCTTACCGGACATCTTGTATTCAGCTCTCTTCACACCAATGACGCGCCGGGTGCCATAACCAGGTTATTGAATATGGGCGCGGAGCCTTTTCTCATCACCTCGACCGTGGAGCTTATTATAGCGCAAAGACTGGTCCGGGTCATATGCCAGAACTGCAAGGAAAAATACAAACCGGATCTTAAGATGATCGAAGAGTTTAGTTTGACAGACGATCAAGCGGAAAATATGGAATTCTATAAAGGCAAAGGATGCAAGGCATGCAATAAAAGCGGGTATAAAGGGAGGACAGGGATCTTTGAATTTCTACAGATCACCGAGAGCCTGAAGCCTTTGATAATTGAGAGGGCTCAGACGTCAGCCATAAGAGAAGCGGCGAGAAAAGAGGGTTTCAGGACATTGAGAGAGGAAGGCATAAGAATAGCCGAACAAGGATTAACGACTATAGAAGAAGTGGTCAGGGAATCACAGCACTATATTTAGGTGGTAGGTTGTAGGTGAAGATGCAAGGGTATCAGAGTGTCACAGTGTCAGAGAAAAAATTCCCATATCCTGACACTTTGACACCCTGACACTTTAGGATCTTGACATCTAAAAGGAAAGAATGCCGGTATTTACATATAAAGCAATAGACAAATTCGGGAAAGAGATAGCCAGCGAGATCGAGGTATCCAGTTACGACGAGGCAATAAAAAAAATACGCAATCTAGGATACTTTCCTACTCAAATCACCCTGAAGAAGATAAAGAAAAAGGGTACAAAGTCAGGCGGTGAAACGGTAGGGGCCGGGAAATCGCTAGCCAATATGAGTATAAAGATCCAATTTCTCGGGATCGGGACAGTTAAGTCAATACAGGTCACGGTTTTTACCAGGCAGCTCGCCACTTTGATCAGCGCCGGACTCCCGCTGGTGAGAAGCCTGAATATTCTCAGGGACCAGATGAAGGGTGGATCCTTTAAAGATGTAGTAGATAACCTGTCTCGGATAGTCGAGGCCGGAGCGACTTTCAGCGAGTCACTTCTTAAATATCCTGAAATATTCTCCAATCTCTACGTCAACACAGTCAGAGCCGGCGAAGCAGGCGGTGTCCTTGAAGTGGTTCTCACCAGATTAGCTGATTTCAGCGAAAAAGCTGAAAGGCTCAGAAGTAAGATCACAGCCGCACTCGTTTATCCGTTCCTGGTGATCACTATTGCATTATCCGTACTCGTTTTTCTCATGATATACGTGATCCCCAAATTTATGGAGCTGTATGAGGAACTCGGCACAGAATTGCCTTTTGCCACTCTACTGCTTCTGCGCGTCAGCTCTTTTATGCAATCGCATTGGGTAATAGGCGTTTTATTTATAATAGTTTTGGCCGTTTTCTATAATTTTACGCAACGCTATCAGCCGCCACGCCTTTTCATGGACGGTGTTAAATTAAAGCTGCCTGTCTTCGGCCCGCTGCTCCAGAAGGTCTCTATCGCGCGGTTTTCAAGGACGTTGGGGACATTGATATCCAGCGGAGTCCCGATATTACAATCTATCATGATCACAAAAGATACCGCGGGAAATGAGGTCGTGGCAAGATCTTTGGGCAAGGTCCATGATAGCATCCAGGAAGGTGAATCGATAGCCAGCCCCCTGGCTAAGACAAGGATATTCCCGCTTATGGTGGTCAATATGATCAACGTAGGGGAAGAAACAGGCGCCCTGGATCAGATGCTTAACAAGGTAGCCGATACGTATGATGATGAAGTTGATACGACTGTAGGCGCCTTGACATCACTCTTGGAACCGCTTTTGATACTGTTTATGGCCGGGATCGTAGGATCAATAGTAATAGCCATGTTTTTGCCTCTCGTGAAACTCTTGACTGCCATGAGCGTGTAGTGTATAATATATAGGAGTGGGGCATAATAAAGAGGTTTATTATGAAAAAGTCAGAATATCCGCAAGCCTTTACCATACTTGAACTTGTGTCTGTTATGGTGATTATATTGATTTTGGCCGGCATGACTGTAAGCGTAGTGCGCGCGGCTATTGAATCATCCCGCAAAAGAAAATCCGAAATAATGATAGCTTGCCTTGCGACTGCCGTAAGCATGTATCATACTGATAACGCAGCATATCCTACGGATGCAACCCACGCGGAATTCGCAACAGCATTAGAAAGCGAAAATTATATAGAATTTAAAACTAAAGACCTTAACGCAAGCGGCGCCGTAGTCGACCCATGGGAAGTCGAATATGAATATTTGATTATGGATGGTTATGCCGGAACAAAGTGGGGGAACACCAATAGTTATAATCTGTGGTCAAACGGCCCGGATGGTTCTGACGATAGCTTTGACGAGGGTAAACCTGACGATGATTACGGGGATGACATTCATAACTGGTGATATATGGGCAATAGAGCTTTTACACTTATCGAGCTGCTTGCTGTTTTAATATTAATAGCTATGATCTTCGGAGTAAGCTTACCTCTCTTTTTAAAATTTACTGAAAATATCAACCTTGATACGGCGACGAGAACAGCCACGAGTGTTTTAAGGACCGCGAGAAGTTTTGCCATAAGCGGCAACCAGGATCATTACGTTATCTTCGATAACACCGTAGATCCGCATCAGTTTTTTATCTACGACGGTACTGAGATCGTTGAAAAAATAATGAAGGCTTCGGCCGGTGTATATATTTTTAAGGGAGATAGCGACACTTCCTATCCTTCGGCTGACGCGATCGAGTTTACAAGCGCTGTGACAGTAGACGCCACTAGTTACACGAACGCGGCGTGTTTTACGCCTACCGGAAAACTTGATGAGGAGGCGGATAGATCATTATATTTCGCGAACGGAAACAGCGAAAATACACCGAGCCGCTGCAACAGGATAACAGTCAATAGCACTACGGGGCATGTCGGGATCTTTAAGAATGAAAATATAGAGTAACCCATGAAAAAACAGAATAAAAGCTTAAAATCCGGGTTTACATTGATAGAGATATCTTTCTCTTTGCTGATCCTGGCGATCGGGCTGCTGGGGATATTGGTATTATTTCCGTTAGGTTTCGATGCCGCATCCAAGGCATGCAACCTGACAGAGGCTACTTTTACCGCCCAGTCTATGATGGAAGATCTGAAAAAAGACCGTTATGCTAATCTCGAGGTGGGTGTCGAGACCGGAGTAAGGGGTAATTTTGACTATAACATCACGGTAAGCCAGGTAGGTGGTCTCGAGCTTCGGCAAGTAGATCTTCAGGTATTATGGCCGATCGGCTCGGAAAATCAAAGTAACGTAACATTAACGTCATATATAGGGAATCGTGAACCGTAAAAGTTTTACATTAATTGAGGCTGTTGTAGCAATAGCGATATTAAGCGTGATAACCTCAACTCTTTATATCGCGTTTAAGAGGGCATTAGATATCTGGGAGCGCTCCGAGGAGAAGCTGGTGATCTATCAGACGGCCAGAGAGGCGTTAGATACGATGTCGCGCGGTTTCGCGGGAGCGACAAGATTTCCCGGAGATGACGAAGCGATCTGGGGCAATGATCAGATGGTGGTTTTTACTGCAATAGTAGACGGCGAAATAAAGAAAGTGACCTATGACATATCAGGCAATTCTTTTTCGGCTACGGTAGAGGATTGGGTTAAATACTGGACCGCTCCCGCATCGCCACCCTCGGGGGACGGTTCAGGCAGCTTTGAATACTGGGGCTTTGATACCACAACCTGGAAGCCCGCCGGAGAAGGCGGAACGCCTGCCGGGAATTCCTGGGAGGTGGTCTTTGACTCGACCAGCTATCCCAGACAATATCTACCAAAAGCCGTGAAAGTAAATTTGGCTATTGAACATCAGGGTGTAATAAAGAATTTTGAATTCGTCGTTACCTTACCAATGCAATGGGATTTGTCGAACCCTGGCCCATGAAATGGGAATGGTCGTCACCTTAACAATGAAATGGTGATCGAGATGAGAAATCGCAGAGGGATCGCGTTAATAATGGCTGTGGGGATACTGGCGATACTCTCGGCCCTTGCCACCAGTTTCATGCTTACAATGCGCCTGGAATACAAGGCCGCGGTCAATTATTACCACAGTGTGCAGTCCCGCTATATCGCGGAAGCAGGCTTGGCGATGGGAATAGAGCAATTGAGGCTCGATGCCCGGAATCAGGCGTTCACATACCAACACGGAGTCACATCAAATATAAATCTCGGAGGCGAAATCATCGGCAGTTATACCGTATCAATGGCTGACACGCAATCCAAGCTGAATTATTACACCAAGGACACCAGATTCATCGAGGATCTTATAAGGGATGTCTTTCCAACAAAAGGCGGTTCTGAAAGAAACGATATCCGGGACGTCATTGTGAACATGCAGGTCTGCTTGACACTCGCCGAATTTAAGGCCCTAAAATCGGATACCGAGCTTTCCGACGCTGACTTTGATACCTTGAGCGATTATATTACTGCCTCCTCATTCGGTATCAGCCAGTATCCTATTTCTTATGACTCGTATTATCTCATAAATATAAATTCTGTTGATCGCACGGTCCTTGGCGCGCTGATCGGCTTTATTAGCGGGATGAACGCAAACCGCATAGACGATGTATTCAGCGCCATTGATGCCGCCAGGCCGATCACCTCTTGGAATCAATATGATGGTATAATGACAAGCCTCGAGGCTTCCAACGACCTGACAAGTGCTCAGGCGACGACGATGAAAAGCGCTTTTAATCCGAACAGAGAGTCATCGACATCACCGGTTTCCTTAACCGATTTTTGCTTTACTCCAGGCGGATCTTTCGCCGTTACAGCAACAGGATCCTCAGCCGGGGGCGGCAACCGGACCATAAACGCTGAAGTGGGTATTTTCCATGTGCGTTACGATACCTCACAGTGGCACTTCGAGGACGGCATACAGCAAGGGACAACTTACCATGATGCTTATAAGCCCATGGCAGGTGAATGGAGTAGCGGCTGTATAAAGTTGGGCTACTACGATGACTTTGACATAACGCAAACGGATGAAGAGGATTATAATGAGGATATTACATGGACACCTTCTGTTTCGGCAAGCTCCGGCATAAGCGACTTTGATAACGACGGTGATATGGAACTGGTTCAGGCAGTGAAATGGGAGACCCTGCTAGCGCCGCTAGATTATGCAATAAACTATATTGATGGCAATTTTTATTTAAAGTGCACGGTTGACGAGATTCAGGCTGGTTTTGAGATGAAAGATGTGGCATATATCCTGTTGAGGGGGACAAGCCCGGGGGATCCTGCGCTTGTACATACGAGGCCGGGTCCATACGGGCTGGATCTAAAACCGCCTCAATATGCGTATTTAACAGCCTCGACCCCCCCTGACATACAATTCCTCACAGATGCCCAGGCTCAAGCTCAGGGCTTAAACCCGGCTACTGACAAATATCAATTCGGCGTCGGGCAGATCAGGGAATGGCACGGACAAGCGCTGACATATGATGATCGTGTTGATGCGGCTTATTCTAATGGCCCGAGAGAGTATGAGGTATCGGTCCACGACGCTATAGTAGAGGGTACTATAACCGTTCCGGGCAACGACCCAATACCATTTAACTTTGCGGGCGTGCCTTCCGGCAGCGGCCTTGAGATCGGATTGTATGGCGCCGCCAGCAGATATGCCTTTGATGATATTACGATAGTTACCCGGAGAGGGGACTTCGGCTCTAAACTTTTCACTCCGTTTTGGCTTGGAGCTGTCCGATGGGGCACTGTAACCGGTACGATTAGTAACGCTGCTAAAGGATCTATAAAAATGAAGGGCGTGGCGAAGGATCCGGATTTCGACCATACGAATTATGTAGATCTCGAAAGTGCGAATCCGTGGCAGGCAATAGGACATGTCACAAACTCTGTCTATTGGAGGATCCACATTATGCAGGATCCTGCTTATTACGGGACCCCGGACGCTCCTTATCTTGAGGACGTTACAATTACATACTTGCCAAGAGTCTATTTTGTCAACTACGAGCTGAATTAACCGCCAAAGGGGCGTTTTCCCGCCTACGCATTGACATGCTCGGCGAGACCTCGCAAAGCACGAAAGTGCGCATGCGGGCACCTTAACCTATCCCATTACCGCGCTGCAAGTTACGCAACTAACCGGTACACTTTTTTCCTAATTGCTACCCGCACCCGGCCCACCATGCTCAATAAGACAAGACAAGTAAGAGCAAAATCAAAAAAATGTACCACCTACTATCCTAACTTATTGCAACGAAAAGAGTTACGTTAAGGTGAAACGTCCCCATTCCGCCATCTTGACAAAGTAAGAATATTGATGTATACTTTGTTTTAAGTAAATTCCAGTAAAAGTATTAGGAGGAATTATATGGCGCGCCTTATAAGCATCGAGGAATTAGCCGCGTATCTCAAGCTTGAAAAGCAGACTATCTATAACTGGCTTCATGAGAAAAAAATAACCGGCATAAAAGTCGGGCATCTATGGAGGTTCGATAAAGATGCTATAGATAGGTGGCTAAAGGCTCAGACTGTAAATGCCGCACCGGCAAAGAAAACTCACAGAAAAACAAAAAGCCGCAACGCCTCATAGTGAGATCTTTAAAGATCAAAAGGTATTTATGATAGGATTCAGTACTAAGAGATATTTTGGAATAGATATAGGTGATAGCTCGATAAAACTGGTGGAAGCCAGAAAAACTCGCGAAGGCTTTCGTATCTCTAATGCCAGGATCGTCGAGCTTGGGGTCGACCCCACCTTTGATGATAGAGAGCGAAAAAAGTCCATCATAAGGGAAAAACTTAAGCAGCTTTTTGCCGAAGAAGGCATCTCCTCGGGCACTGTGGCTCTTTCGATTTCCGGTCAATCGGTATTTATCCGTCCTCTTAAAGTCCCGAAGATAGCGAAGAATAAGATCGAGCAGATCATCCGGTACGAAGCGCAGCTCCAGGTCCCGTTTCCCATGAATGAGGTCATATGGAGTTATGAGTTATTCGAAGAGTACGACTCAGCCGAAGCGGAAGTGGCCCTGGTCGCTGTAAAAAGAGATATAATCGACGAGAGGATAAAGCTGGTCCAGGGCTTTGGCCTGGATATAGAATTCATAGAGGTGGATCCTTTTTCGCTTTTCAACGCGCTAGATTTTGTAAGCGGTATTAAAAACAAGATCATCCTCGATATAGGCTCCTCCGCTACCGACATAATAATCGTCGAGGAAAACAAGATCTGGACGCGCAGTATTCTGATAGGCGGTAATGACCTGACCAAGGCTGTAGCCGCCAGTTTTAATATCAGCTTTAAAGAGGCGGAGGAGTTGAAGAAAAAAGAAGGCATTACGATCTTGCACGATAATGAAAGGGATTCCTCCCCTAAGGCCGTCCAGATCTCGGATGCGATAACACCCATACTCGTCGATCTTCAGACGGATATATCAAAATCCATAGGATATTATAAATCTCAGTCCGATAAAACGAAGGTATTGAGAGAGGTCTTGATAATGGGCGGGTGCTCAAAGCTAAAGAATATTTCGGAATTCATCGGAGGTAATATCGATATTCCCGCAAAACCGTTTGATCTGTTGGAAAAAATAAAAGCCGATCTCGACTTTGAAGTCACCGAAGACATCACCCGAAGACTAGGGGTCGGGATCGGATTAGCATTTCGAACGGTTACGCCTCTTTTTACTAAAACCAACCTGATACCAAAGGAGATCCAGAAAGCTAAAGAGTTTGAGAATAAAAAATGGTTTATAGTCGGTTCACTGTCTGTCGCGATAATGATCTTTGCCACTCTGAGTAGTTTTGTAAACTGGTCGAATAAGGCGGAGGAAACCGCTTTATTCAGCGCGCAATTTATGATCGAGCGCTATACAGATCTCCATATGGAAATAGCCCAAAGGCAAGGCCAGATAAAGGATATCAAAAGACGTATGGGCTCCATAGTCGAGATATCGGAAAAAAGGAAAAAGCTCATCGAGACTTTTACTGAATTGACGGCAGCGCTGCCTGACGATGTATGGCTTACCGAGATCAGGCATGAAAACAATACATTGATTATAGGGGGGAGGGTGAAAGAAAGCTTCGAAAATATCAGTGTTTTCAAAGACGCGCTTGCAAGATCAAAGTATTTTGGCAGCATACGGGTAGAATCGGCAAACGTCGTGCAGGAAGGGCGTGTACACGATAAGGGTGTAACTGAAGATATAAGGGCGTTTATTATAAGGATCAGCATATAGCTTAAGGATGCGGCGATGCAGGTAAAAAAGAATACTTTTTCATTAATATTGATGGCTGTCCTTTTAATGGTTCTCCTCCTGTCGGTCGCGTTTCTCTTTGTTTCTCTTGCTAAGAACATTGCGGTCAAGGCGGAGGTAGGGGCTAAGTGCGAAGAGATCAACAAGATCGCGCAAAAAAGCGATCTGCCGTTATCCAAGGAATCTGTCGCTTTTCTAGCCGATGAGCATACCAGGCTGAAGAATATCTATAGCAGATTCCTGCTTGCTCTGGTATCTCCTCTTGATGAGGAGATCAATGAAGAAGATCTCGATCCCCTTCAATTCAAAGAGAGGCTTATTCAAACACAGAAAAAGCTCAGGGAAGACGCCAGGATAAACAACCTGCTGCTTCCGGCCTCTTTGGGATTCGCAAAATACGAAACAGAGCTAACCGACCCAACGGACATCCCGGGCCTTATAAAAAGACTTAAGGTCCTCGAAGAGATCGTACATTTGATGTCACTATCAGGTTTAGTAACTATTAATGAGATCAGTTTTGCCGAAGAGAACGAAAATAGAAGCGAGAGAAATACGGGGAGAGGGCAAAAGAAACAGGACGAGGCGAAAAACCCTGAGAGTCCGGCCGAACCAAAAGCCGTCTTCAGCGATGTCCCTGTCTACCTGAGAATAGGGTGCACAAATACAGAGTTGATAAAATTTCTATACAAGCTGCGTGTTTCACAATTTAATTTCATAGTGGATGACCTGGACATACAACTCGATGAGGAAAATTCTGGCAGAGGCGGCTTGAGATCCAAGATGCTTAACGCTGACCTAGCGGTAAGGGCCATGACATTAAACTAGGAGAAAAATGGAACCTCAAAATATAGCGCTCAAAATAAAGGGGCTGGCCGAGCTTATTCCCAGGCAAGATATGGAGAAATTCGTATTTAAGATGCTGTTATTTGCCTGGGGCATCATCATCATTCTTATCGCCATGAAGGTTTTTCTTGGGCCGCGGGATTACATAAAGAGGAGGATCTTGAATGCCGCCACGGTAGTAAAAAAGGGTTCAATGGAGCAGGCGGATATCGCAAAGTATGAATCCGTATTTAGTCTGGTCAAATATCCGGAGGCCATAGATGTGTATTCACAGAAAGTGACTCGGGATCCTTTTTCTGAGCAAAAACATGAGGCCGAGACCAAAGACGTGGTTACAAGTGAACGTGATTTCGTCATCTTGTCGATCGAAAGAATACCTCTTCCTATGGTGTATAAAGGATATATAGAGCTGCCCGACAAGATCATAGGACAGGTAAACTGGCACGAAGCGACAAAATTTGTCAATCACGGTTCGGTAATATATGAGTATAAGATAGAGCGTATCTTAAAGGATAGGCTGATAGCCTCCGATAAGAACGGGGCCAGGATAGAATTCAATTTAAACAAGCCGGTATTGACAGATAAACTGGAGGCTGTTCTGTACGATAATGTCTCCCTGGAAACATATAGTGTCAGGCTATCTTCGCAACTAGAAGGTTACAAAATAGTGGAGATAACCCCGAATTCTGTAGTATTAAAAAATGAAGGCATAGAGACCATGTTAGAAAAAAAATAAATGTTACGGAGAAAAATTATGAAAAAAAATGACCGCATTAAAAGCTTTTTGCTCGCGGGGGTCTTTGTTTTTCTGCTTTTTCCGGCATTCGGAAATTTTTCATCTTACGCGGCAGGCGGCGCCGAGGAGATAGAGGAATTTATGATGCTTGAAAAAGAAATAGAGAAGGAGAAAGAAAAAGCCCTTATAGAGCATTTTTTCAGCGAGGGAAAGCGCCTTTTTCAGGAAGGTGATTATGAATCCGCGATCGACAGGTTTTCAAGGATCCTTGAGGTGGAGCCTGACCATACCGGCGCTAAAGCGCATATGAAGCTCATCAGAAGGAAGGTAAATGACAGGAAGAAGATGGAGCGGCCGGAGGAGATGGCAAAAAAACTGATGAGAAACGGGCGTGTCAAATACAATAACAGGGATTATGAGGGCGCCCTTGAGGATTTTCAGGATGCCATGGTCCTTGATTACTCTAACGAGGACATCCTTGAATGGATAAAGAGGGCAAATCGCCGTTTGCGGCTGCATGAGGCAAAAAGAGAAAAGCATGATCTTTCTGTCGAGGCGGAGGTGGCCACAAAGAACAAAGAAGTCCAGGAAAAAATTGCCATGCTTGAAATCGAAAAGTCTTACCTGCCTCCCAAAAAACCGGAAAGAAAACCCGTAGAGATCGAGGAATTATACTCTCCTGAGGAAGAAGCTGAAGAAAGGGCGAGGCAGGAGCTGATGAGAAAACTTGAGAAGAAAATGGTCCCCGCGGTAAGCCTTACGGAAGCGGATATAAGAGACGTCATAAGGCAGCTTATGGAAATAACGGGAGTCACTATTGTCATTGATGAAGGCGCTCTCGCGGCCGCGGCGGGCAAGGAACCTCTGCGTATAACATTCAGTACGGTCAATCCGCTGCCTCTTCTGGAGGTGTTAAACATAGTTCTTCGAGCTACCGATCTAGACTATCGCGTCGAGCCCAATTATATATGGATATCTACGCCTGAAAAGCTCGAGAAGGAAAATCTGATAACGAGGACATATAGGCTGAGATACGGCGTCAGAAGAGTCAGAAAAGTAGAGCTTAAAGAATTTGAAACTAAATCAAGCGACACGGAGTAAGATATGAGACTAAAATGCCTCTTCCTATTCGTTACGATATTCGCGCTTATTATTTTCAGCGCTTCCTCCGCTCGCGCGCAGGGTGAAGCCGACCCTGAATATACCCTGTCAGTTGAGGAATATTTAAACAGCGCGCTGCCGCCGCAAGAGGGCAGAAGCATAACCTTCAACGAAGTCACAGGCATATTGACTGTAACCGATACCCCATCCAATCAAAGACTGATAAGGAAGCTCATCAAGCAATTTGACGTGGGGCCGAGACAGGTGATGATAGAGGCGAAATTCGTAGAGATAGAATTTGAAGATCTTGACGAGATGGGCATAGAATGGTACTGGTATAAGCACGGAGATATCACCTTAGGCGATGCCTCTACGACCACATACATGGATACTCCTCAGGTCGGCGACCCGAATGATTTTATATTCAGCGATACCTATAAAGGTGTCCAGTGGGATACGGACGCGAACAGCCCCTTCCCGTTATCAAACTTCGGCCTCGGGTTTATCCTATCTAAATACGAGAGTGGTAAGTTTTTGACTTCTTACCTGCGCGCTTTGGCTTCGGAGGGAAGAGCCAATCTTCTTTCCTCCCCCAAGATCACTACGTTATCGGGTCAAATGGCCAATATACAGATAACACAGACTATCCCCTATGTAAGCAATGTGGATTTTGATAATAGCGGTACTGCCGAGCACCCTATATGGCAGTTTGAATACACTATCGAAGAAAGAGTCACCGGGATCACTCTTGAGGTCACCCCTTATGTAGGCGGCGACAGTGATATAGTAACGCTTGAGATACACCCGGAAATAAGCAATCTTGTATCAAGGCGCCCGATATTCGTGGGAGAAGCCGGTAATCCGTTTACTAGCGCGGCCGCTGTCCCGGCACTTCTGGGGTGGCCGGTCATTGATACGCGCACTGCCCAAACATCCGTTATGGTAAAAAGCGGTGAAACCGTTGTCATGGGCGGATTTGTTCAGGATGACGATACCGTGACAAAAAAGAAGGTCCCGATCCTGGGCGACATACCGCTGATAGGAAAGCTTTTCAGATATGACTACAAATCAAGGTCAAAGAAAAATCTTGTGATATTCCTGACAGCCACGCTTATCACCGCTGAAGGGGAACGGGCTGAAAGATAGGTGAGGAAAGAAATGAAGAAAATATTAGGTATATTTTTATTGATTCTTATGTTGTGTTCGGCGCCGGGCCTCAAAATCACCGCCCAGGAGGAAGAAGGAGATGAGGTTATAAAATATACTATCAGAGAATACCTGGAAGCCAATATGCCGCCCCAGGACGGAAGAAAGATAGTGCTTGATGAGATATCCGGCCTTCTCACCATCACAGATACGCCCTCGAACCAGGATCTGGCCCTTAGATTGATACGCGAGTGGGATATAGGCCCCAGGCAGGTGGAGATAGAAGCGAAATTCATAGAAATAACTTTTACTGACCTTGATGAGATGGGCGTTGACTGGAGTCTTTTCAGGGATGAGAATCCGATACTAAGCCTTGAGACAGCCATGATGGGAAATAACGCCGCGACTACCGCCGCTACGTTTACCGAAGCGGCGCAGATGTCCGGTTTAGGGTTTTTTGCCGGCAAGGCAACCATGACAGGGGCGCAGCTTTTCGCGTACTTAAAGGCTCTTAAGCAGACCGGCAAGGTCAACCTTTTGAACGCGCCGAGAATAACCACGCTTTCCGGCCAGATGGCGAACATACAGGTAATAAGAAGCTTTCCTTACGCCACTTCAGCGGAAAGGACAGAGGTGGAGCTGGAGACGATCGCGTTAGGCGTCACAACGAAGAACATCTACCCTGTCGAGATATATGGCATAGAGGAGGAGATCACCGGTATAACGCTTGAAGTGACACCTGTAGTAATTGAGGGGGGTGATATCATAACGCTGGATATTCATCCGGAAGTAACGAAATTAAGCCAGCAAGTGGACATCACGGGAAGTGACGCGTTCCCAAGTAACCTCGGATGGCCTATAATTGATACGCGTACGGCCCAGACATCTGTTATGGTAAGAAGCGGTGAGACCATTATAATTGGCGGACTGATACAGGACCAGGACCAGCATACCGTAAAAAGAAAAATACCTATATTGGGAGACATACCCCTGTTTGGCCAGTTATTCAAATATGAATATGAAAACAGGGAAAAAAAGAATCTTGTGGTGTTTCTTACAGCCAGGCTTATTGATACGCAGGGAGATGAGGTGCGCTGATGACGAAAAAGATATTTATCAGCTTTATAGCGGTGTTAACCATTGCCTCCTGCCTTACCATCCCCCCGGAGGCAGAGGCGAAGGATAAAAAGAAGCGCGCGGTCCTATCCACTGTTGACATAAACGAAGATTATGATATCCTGGGGCTGGTCAGCTACAGGAGCAATGACCTGGATCCTGAAAAAATACATTCGGCGCTGCGGAAAAAGGCTGAAAAAATGGGCGCCGATCATGTTTTAGGCATAAGATATTACAGTAACGCCGGTTACGTTTATGGGACCGGAACGGCAGTAAAACTGAAGGAAGACAAATAGCCTCCCAAAAACACAAACCTTAGGCATGGACCGCAAAAATCTCCCAATAATCTTCCTTATATTGTGCCTGTCATTATCCGGCAGCGCCTTTAGAGATGAAGGCTTATTTCCGGAGCTCAAGGGGCATAAAAACACCATGAATTTCAGAGTATGGGCACCCGCAAAGGAGGATGCAGCGGCAATAGCCGGGGAACTTGAAGCATATTACAAACGCTTTCTCAGGGATCTTAAATACGGCGGCATGCTCAAGAAAAAACCGGAAATATACGTATTTAGGAATTATCAGGAATATCTTGACAAAACAGGCACCCTGGGCTATAATACTTTCGCAACCGGTGGAATAGCAATTCCTAGATCCGCAAGAAAGCCCGCCAAGATTTATAGTTTCTTGAGCGATAATCTATTAAGTGAAGTTTTACCTCATGAGCTTACTCATTTACTATTCAAGGAGATAACAGCGGGATTAAGGACGGACGCCAGTATACCTTTATGGCTGAATGAAGGTATGGCTACTTATGAGGAGACGGGCAGGCGTTACGAGGGGTATGTCAATGCTGCGCGGGCACGAGGCGGCCTTATACCGATAGCCGAACTCGTAAATTACACAAATTATCCTTCTGCCCAGGATAAAAGAGCCCTTTTTTACGCCCAGTCGGCCAGCCTGGTAGGGTTTCTCCTTAAAAATCATGGGGGCTCTAAATTTCTCGCTTTCTCGAAAAAACTGGTCCGAGGCGGTAAAAACATAGATGAAGCGCTGTTTTCCGCATATTACCCTCAAATAAGGGATGTATCCGAGCTTAGCGCCGAATGGTCAGAATACATCGAGGGCACATCGCATTAACATAACTCATTGCCGGAGTGAATATCAGATCAAGATCTTCTTTGATATTAATCTTAGGCATCATTGCCGTTATCGGCTATCTTCTCAGAGTCAATATTTATGAGAGAAGTGTGGCCGAGACCCCGGTACCTTTTACCAACATAAACGCCTTTCATTACTATTTTGCTGATCTTGTGGCTAAAGGTGAAAGGATACCCGAGGTCTCATATAAGGTCCAGCACCCCGAGGGGATAGAGGTGTTCAAAAAGACCTCTGTCTTTATGGAGTACGTTGCCGGGTCGCTCTATAGAGTATTCGACGGACAGCGGTTTGAGGATTTTGTCCGTGATTTCGTGAGGGTATTTGGCGTTATTCCCGCGATAATCGTATACTTTTTCGCCAGATACATCACAGGAAGCCGCTCTGCCGCTATAGCGGCCGCGCTTTTCTACGCAGTCACTCCGGCAGCGGCGAACAGGTCCATAGGGCTTGGTTTTTTACGTGAAAACTTCACCCTGCCGTTTATTTTTTGTCATATGCTCTTTTTTGCTCTTTCTAAAGATACGAATATACGCGTTATTTATAGGCGTTTGTATCTTCTACTGGCGGGATCATCTCTATTCATAGCGCTGGCGTCGTGGCATTTTACGCAATTCTATCTGATGGCCATCTTTTTGTTTGTGGCTTTTGAGGCGATCTTCATGGGTGGGCGCGATATCAGGCAGCAATACCTGGCCTTGATGCTTTGTTCGATCATCGCCGCGGTAACCATCCCTTATCTGAGGGAGGTGCGTTTTATAATATCGTGCCCGATGATATTAGGCTATTCCATAATGCCGGTCCTTTATCTGAAAAAATATTTACCGAATAAGATTCTCGCGTCCGTTTTCCTCACGTGCTCTTTTCTTGTCTTGATGCTTCTGTCTATTTCTATCATGAGGGATGTCGGGACATATTACCATGTATATTCGCTGGGAATCGATTCCTTGAGGTTTTTTGGCGTAAAACCCTTGGATCCGTCTCTTATATCAACTGACAGCAGGATGCTCTGGGACATCGCCCACAGCGCGCCCGGAGCAAGGGCCGCGGTCTCTTATTTTGGCCCGGCATTATTATTGGGCCTGCCATTGCTCACTGTCAGGACCAGGGAATGGTTTAAGGCAGAAGGAGTCGGCGAGAGCGGCCCTCGATCACCGCTCGTCTTATATTTGCTTCTGACTTTCGGGGTCATGTATCTTTTTATAAACAGGCTTATGGTATTCCCGATATTTCTGTTATCCATATGGGCCGGGGGGCTGATGGTCTTGTTTAAAAAGAAGGCGTACAGGGTAATATCCGCCTCGTGTGTCTTTCTGGTCATTACTTTCGAGCTTATAAGAGCGGTCCATGCCAGCGTATATGTGGGTAATTCAGCGGAAATCATAGACCTCCTTAACTGGATAGATAAAAATACCGAAGTCAGCGCCGTTATACTTGCTCCGCCGCGCTACTCGCCTGAAATAGCGGCTTATACGGGAAGATCGATAAACCTGCATGCCAAGCTTGAGTCCAGAGAGATCAGGGATAAAACCATGAAATGGGCAAATACGCTTTTTGAGGAATCTGAAGAGCCTTTATTTAACCTGTGCAGGCAATGGGACGTTGACTATATGATATTTCCATCAGGGACATACAGGGCGCGGGGCGTATCAAGCTGGAGCTACATCACAGGCAATCAGACATCGAACGAAAATGATATAGGCTTTAGATTGGAGGCCCTGCCTTACAGCTTTCAGGATTTCGGGTTTGAATATTCCGGAAAAAAATTTTCCGGCCGAGCGGGTTCGGGCTTTAACAAGCCTGACTTGAAGCATTTTGACCTTATTTATAAAAAAGGACGTTTCAATGTCTATAAAGTCGTCTATTAGACTTATGGCGGTTTTATTATTGATGATCGCGGGAAGCGCGCCTCAGGCGGCCTCTCAGGATCTCGAGATCTTCAAAAGGGGCCATTTTGAGATCTACCATAATAATAGATCCATGGCGAATAAGCTGAGCTGGAAAGCGGAGTACCATTATAAGCGGATACTTAACCATTTAGGCATTAAGGGTTTTCAGCCGTGGGAGAGCGGGAATAAGTGCCCAATATATATCTACGAGACGAAAAGTGATTACATGCAGGCAACCGGCGCGCCGGAATGGTCCCAGGGATTGGCGGAATTCAAGAACCTCAAATTTTCCAGTTATGAGAACGCGGATAAACTGCCGGAGAACACGCTTCCGCATGAGATGACGCACATGTTCTTATTCTTGTTTATGGAAAAAAATCCTGTGCCCCTATGGCTAAACGAAGGAATGGCTCAATTTGAAGAAGAGGACAAGAAGACAAACTACCGCAGAAAGCGTTTTGCGAAATCACTTCTCAGCACATCCTCATTTATACCGTTAGATCAGCTTCTGAGCCTGACTCGGGTACCGGAAGATAATGTCGAGCTTTTCTACGCGCAGTCCGCGAGCGTAGTGGACCATCTTATAAATGACAATTTAAGGGCAAATTACGGGAGATTTCTTACAGGCGTTAAAAACGGCAAGTCGGCCGAAGACGCGCTGAAGGAATCATATCAGTGGAAGTATAAAAACGGCGTAGCCGACCTCGAAAAGCGCTGGCTCGAGTTCGTGCGAAAGAAGTATTAGTATAGATGTGAAGCAATGTTGATATGCCCCGAGCGAATCAAAAATTTAGCCTCGAGCAAGCAAAAAATCGGTTTCTAAAAGGACGGTCGCTGTCCGAGCCGACGCGGTAGCGTCAGGCGAGTTCGACCGTCCCCGATTTTTTGCGCCGCGAGAGGCGTATAAAATTTTTGTTGAGCGGAGGGGCTATCAACATTGCTTAAGATGAAAGATAGGATTATGAAACTATTCTTAATAGACGGGAACTTTTTTTGCTATAGGGCGTTTTACGCCATCAAGAGCCTGGCCACTTCGCGCGGCGAGCCTACAAACGCGGTCTACGGCTTTATCGCGATGCTGAGAAAGCTTATAAAGACCGAGCGGCCGGATTATCTGGGCGTAGCCTTCGATCTCAAGGGTCCCACATTCAGGCACAAAAAATTTAAGGAGTATAAGATCCACAGAAAGCCTATGCCGGATGAGATGGTAACGCAGATGCCGGTCATAAAGGAGGTCGTCTCCGCCTACAACATCCCGATATTCGAAAAGGAAGGATATGAGGCCGATGACGTATTGGCCACCATCGCAAGAAAGCTGGCGGATGAAAAACTTGACGTATATATCGTAACAGGGGATAAGGACGCGCTGCAGCTTGTGTGCCCGCATATAAAGGTATATTCCACTCATAAAGAGGGACTTATATACGACGAGGAAAAGGTCAAAACCAGATACGGCGTCGAACCCGGGAAAATAGTGGATCTTCTCGCCCTCATGGGAGACTCTTCGGATAATATCAGCGGAGTGCCGGGCTTCGGTGAAAAAACCGCCGTATCTCTCATGAAAGACTTTAAGAGCCTTGAAGAAATACTCGCGGAGCCGGAAAAGATAAAACAGGAGGCGAAAAAAAAGTTGATCGTGGAACACGCGGATAAAGCGAGATTAAGCAAGGAACTGGCTACTCTTGACGATAAAGTCCCTATAGAGATAGAGCTGGAAAGTATGAGGCTCAAGGCGCCGGATCCAGCCTCCCTTTATGAAATATTCAAGAGGCTTGAATTTAAAAACCTGATCAAAGAGTACGCCCCCGCGAGTACGCTTGAATCCGACTATCACCTGATAGACAATAGCGCCGGACTTGAGGGCCTTCTAAAAAAATTGAAGAGTCAGGATATATTCGCCCTGGATTTTGAGACTACGGGCCCTGACCCGATGACAGCCAGGCCTATTGGAATATCATTCTCCTTTAAAGAGGGCGAGGCCTTTTACGTCGATTTTAAGTCTGAGGGCAGCAGGATATTAAACAGTTTAAAAGGCTTACTCGAGGACTCAAAAATAAAAAAGGTCGGGCAGAACATCAAGTATGAATACATAATCCTCGCGAATCAGGGCATAGAGCTTAAGGGTATATATTTTGATACGATGATAGCCTCATATCTTTTAAATCCGTCAAAGTTAAACCATAATCTCGACGATATATCCATGGAATACCTGAATTACAAAATGATACCTCTCTCAGAGCTGCTCGGAACCGGAAAAAAGAAGATCACCCTTGATCAGGTGGAGGTAAGAAGGGTGTGTGAATATTCCTGCGAGGACGCGGATGTCACATTCAGGCTGATGCGGATATTCGAGGACCTGCTGAAAGAAAAGGGGCTCTACAATCTTTTCAGGAATGTGGAAATGCCTCTGGTGGAAGTGCTTGCCGAGATGGAGATAGCAGGCGTGGCTTTAGATTCTGAGTTCCTCTATGATATGTCACAAAAGATCGAGAAAAGGCTGGAGGGCATAACGGGCGAGATATATGAGATGGCGGGGGGCGAGTTTAACATAAAGAGCCATCAGCAGCTTTCACATGTGTTGTTTGAAAAGCTTGGCCTGCCGGTAATCAAAAGGACAAAGACCGGTATTTCAACCGACGAGGAGGTGCTGCGCCGGCTTGAGCACATCAACCCTATAATAGGCCTTATACTGGAACATAGGACTCTTTCCAAGTTAAAGTCCACTTATATAGACGCCCTTCCGGCAATGATCAATAAAAAAACAGGCCGCGTCCACACTTCATTTAACCAGACAGTCACAGCTACCGGAAGGCTCTCAAGCAGCAATCCGAACCTGCAGAACATCCCTATAAGAACCGATATGGGGAGAGAGATACGGAAGGCCTTTACCCCCTTGAAAAAAGGTGATGTTCTGATATCGGCGGATTATTCGCAAATAGAGTTAAGGATAATGGCGCATTTCTCTCATGAGAAAAATCTGATCAACGCGTTTAAAAAGGGCCACGATATACATACATTCACGGCGGCGCGTATTTTCGGGATAAAGGAGAGTGATGTCACCAAAGTGATGCGCTCCCAGGCAAAGACCGTAAATTTCGGGATCATCTACGGGATGAGCCCGTACGGACTGGCCAGGGACCTCAGGATCGATGTCTCCGAGGCAGAGAGTTTCATCGAAAATTATTTTGAACGCTATCCCGACGTAAAGAAGTATCTTGAAAGTCAGCGAGACATGGCCCGCCGGAAAGGCTACGTCATCACCATACTGAACAGGCGGCGGTATCTCCCCGAGATCAACAGCCCAAACGTAAACATAAGACAATTCGCGGAAAGGGCGGCGATCAACACTCCGATACAGGGATCCGCGGCTGACCTGATCAAAGTGGCTATGCTTAATATAGCCGGGATCATCAAAGAAAGAAAACTTGAGAGCAAGATGATATTGCAGGTGCATGACGAATTACTTTTTGAAGCGAAAAAAAGCGAAGCGGAAGAACTTAAAAAAATCATCAAGGACGAAATGGAGAACGTATTCAAGCTAAAGGTCCCTATAACCGTACATCTAGGTGAGGGGGCCAATTGGCTTGAGGCTGAAGGTAAGTAGAAATGCATAAAAAAACATCGAAACCGCTGATCATAGGATTGACAGGCGGATACGGGACGGGTAAATCAACCGTAGCGGCCATGCTTAGAAGATCGGGCGCTATAGTGCTGGATGCGGACAAAATGGCCCGCTCGACGCTTAAAAAAGGCAGCCACTGCTATAAAGGCATAATCGCCTCATTCGGCCGTGATATCTTAAAAGCATCCGGAGGCATCGACAGAGGAATATTGGCCGGGAAGGCGTTTAAAAGCAGGGGCTCAGTAAAAAAGCTTACCGGAATAATCCATCCGATAGTGATCAGGGACATTAAAAAATCTATCAAAAAAATATCAGCCTCGAAAAGAGCGCCCATAATAGTCATAGACGCGCCTCTTTTAATCGAGGCCGGTTTACAAAAAGAAGTAGACTATATTATAGTGGTGAAGGCCTCCCGCGCGAAACAGATGAGGAGGATCGCGAAAAAGACAGGACTGTCAAAAAATGAAATAATGAGGAGGATAAAAATGCAGATACCGCTTGCCAAAAAAATAAGGCTCGCGGATATAGTAATAGACAATAACGGAAAAATGGATAAAACAAAAAAAACATTTAAAGCAATATTAAGTGGGATCAAAAAAAAGAGGAGGTAGGAAAGTGGGTGAAGACATGAAAAGAAACAACGATAAAGTGTCGACCAGGCCGGCGAAAGAACCCTTTGTGAGAAAAACGGGGGAAGTGGCTATTGACAAACTTAAAGAAATGAAGATTGCCGAGCTCAGTAAAGTAGCGAAAAAATTCAAGGTCGAAGGCATCAGTTCATCAAAAAAACACGATCTTATATTCAAGATACTGCAGGCCCAGGCCGAAAGCAGCGGCCTGCTCTTTGGCCAGGGTGTCCTTGAGATCCTTCAGGACGGCTTCGGGTTTCTGCGGAGCCCGGACTATAATTACCTGCCTTGCCCCGACGATATCTATGTATCACCTTCCCAGATAAGAAGGTTTGACCTTCGGACAGGCGATACGGTGAGCGGGCAGATCAGGCCGCCCAAAGAGGGTGAACGCTATTTCGCGCTGCTAAAGGTGGAGGCGGTAAATTATGAAAATCCGGAAAAATCCAAAGAGAGGATACTCTTTGACAATCTGACTCCCCTGTACCCTAACGAGAGATATCTCCTTGAGACAGTACCTGATGATATTTCGATGAGGATCATGGATATGCTCACCCCAATAGGCAAAGGGCAGAGAGGAATGATAGTGGCTCAACCCTATAGCGGCAAAACGACACTTCTGCAGAAATTCTCAAACGCCATAACTCAAAATTCTCCGGACGCAATACTGATAGTGCTCCTCATCGATGAAAGGCCGGAGGAAGTCACGGACATGCAGCGCTCTGTAAAGGGCGAGGTCATAAGCTCGACTTTTGACGAGCCTGCTGAGCGCCATACTCAAGTGGCTGAGATCGTACTGGAAAAGGCTAAAAGACTTGTCGAATACAAAAAAGATGTTATAATATTGCTCGACAGTATAACCCGCCTTGCCAGGGCGTATAATGCCGTTATGCCTCATTCCGGAAAGATCCTGTCGGGGGGCGTTGACTCTAACGCTCTTCAGAAGCCTAAAAGATTTTTGGGAGCGGCAAGAAATATCGAAGAGGGAGGGAGCCTAACGATAATTGCCACGGCTCTTGTCGAGACCGGAAGCCGGATGGATGAGGTCATCTTTGAGGAGTTTAAGGGCACGGGCAATATGGAGGTCCAGCTGGACAGGACACTGTTCCAGAAAAGGATCTATCCGGCGATCGACATAAAAAGGTCCAATACAAGGAAAGAGGAGCTACTGTTAGATCCCGAAGAGCTTAAGAGGATCTGGCTGATGCGCAAGGTCTTAAGCGAGTTAAGCTCCATAGAAGCTATGGAGCTCCTGATAGAGAAGATCTCAAAGACAAAGACAAACGCGGAATTTTTAATGAGCATGAACAAGGTCTGATGTAAAGGGGACAGACACTTTTTTAGCAGCGTTGTCAGGGACAGACACTTTTTGAGGCTACGTATATAGCTACAAAAAGTGTCTGTCCCTACGCTTTAAAAAAGTGTCTGTCCCCATACAAGGAGGAAAAGATGAAAAAAGGTATACACCCCAAGTATAAAGAAACAATGATCACTTGCGCCTGCGGAGAGGTAATACAGACGCGGGCCACCAAGCAGAATATGAAGATCGATATCTGCTCAAAGTGCCATCCGTTCTTTACCGGAAAGCAAAAACTCGTTGACTCCGCCGGAAGAGTTGATAGATTTAAGAAAAAATACGGCAAGACCCAGCAAATGAAGGATGCAAAAAAGTCGGCCCAGGTTCAAAAAGGAAAAGAAGGCGAAACACCCGAAGCCGAAGCGCCGCAGGGTTGATCATGTTTGAGGAGCTGATAAGCAAAGAAAAGCGGCTTGATGAACTTGAAAAACTGTTATCCGATCCGGATATAGTTTCAAAGGGAGAGCTCTACAGGAAATACGCGAAAGAGCACTCAGTATTATCAAATACGGTATCCAAGTACAGGGAATACAAAAAAGTCGATAAAGAGCTCAAGGATCTCCATGACGAGCTTCAGGCCAGGCATGAACCCGAGTTTGCTGAACTCGCCGAGGGAGAACTGGAAGAATTAAAAAAACAAAAAGAGGCCCTGACCAGAGACCTTGAAGACCTGCTGTTCGTGGAAGAGCCCGAAAGCGACAAGAATATAATCGTCGAGATCAGAGCGGGCACCGGCGGCGTGGAGGCGGCTCTTTTCGCGGCAGAGCTCTACCGGATGTACACAAAATACGCCGCCGGAAAAGTCTGGAAGGCGGAGATACTTAGCAGTTCCTATAGTGAAAAGGATGGCTTTAAAGAGGTTATATTCTCTGTCGCAGGCAAGGGCGCCTACAAATTTTTTAAGTATGAAAGCGGTACCCACAGAGTCCAGAGAGTGCCTGTCACAGAAGCCTCCGGCAGGATACACACATCGGCGGTGACTGTGGCGGTGTTGCCGGAAGTGGAGGACGTGGAAATAGATATAAAGCCCGAAGACCTCAAAATAGATGTATTCAGGGCAGGCGGAGCGGGAGGACAGCACGTTAACGTGACTGATTCTGCGGTGCGCATAACGCACATACCTACCATGCTCGTGGTAAGCTGCCAGGATGAAAGGTCACAGCATAAAAACAAATCCAAGGCCATGAGGGTCCTTAAGGCCCGGCTGTACGATAAGCTAAAACAGGAGCAGCAGGCAAAGATCACAATCGACAGAAAAAAACAGGTCGGCACCGGTGACAGATCCGAAAAAATAAGGACATACAATTATCCGGACAGAAGAGTTACCGACCACAGGATAAATCTAACGCTTTACAGGCTTCCGGAGATACTGGAAGGCGACCTGGATGAATTAATAGGGCACCTTAGAGACGCCGAGAGGAAATTAAAATTAGGTAAGTAGAATAAGAGGTTGTAGGTAGTAGGGGGTAGAAAAAAAATCCTACAACCTATTACCTATGACCTACTACCTACCACCTAAATATGAATACTTCTTTGAAACTAATAAAATGGGGTGAATCGGAATTGAAGAAGTCCGATATAAAAAGCGCAACGTATGACGCCGAGACCCTTTTTATGGACAGCTTCAAAGCAAGCCGTGAAGACCTGTTTCTGGGGAATGACGTTAAGCTTCCGGTCAAACGGCTGGATCTGTTCAGGCATTACATAGCTTTAAGGGCATCCCGTTATCCACTGCAGTACATACTGAATAAAGTTGAATTTCTGGGGCACGATTTCATCCTTGAGGAGGGGGTGTTCATACCAAGGCCTGAGACAGAGATACTTGTGGAGAGATCGACCGAACATATCATTTCCAAGGGAAAAAAGAAGGTAAATATCCTTGAAATAGGCACAGGATGCGGTAATATAGCTATTTCGTTGACAAAAAGCATACCTGGCTGTAGAATAATAGCTTCTGACATCTCAAGTAAAGCCTTGAAAACAGCGGCTAAAAACGCGAAAATGCACGGCGCAATAAAACGTATTAGATTTGTGAAAAGCGACTTATTTGACAATATATCATCTATTTTTTATGATTATTTTGATATAATAATATCCAATCCGCCGTATGTTCGTAAAAGGGACTTAGTTACGCTACAACCTGAGTTATCGCATGAAGACCGTAGAGCGCTTGACGGGGGCGCCGGAGGCATCAGATTTTACAAGCAGATACTGAAGGAAGGTGTTAAATATTTAAAAAGGGAAGGGTCGTTCGCTTTTGAAATAGGCTACGATCAGGCGGATGAGGTGGAAGGCATCATCAGAAAAGACGGCCGGTTTCTTGGCCCGGAATTCTATCATGATCATTGCGGGCACAAGCGCGTGACGATAATAGGGCGCGGGCCTTCTCAAGGCCGGGGGAAAAGAGTTGGATAAGCTTTTAATCAGAGGCGGTAAAAAATTAAAAGGCTCTGTGACAATAACCGGCGCGAAAAACGCCGCCCTTCCGCTGCTTGCCGCCACGATACTGACCGATGATGTATGTGTCTTGAAAAACATACCGACGCTCACGGATGTCGGAACCATGATAAAGATCCTGACGCGCCTCGGTAAAAACGTCACAAAAGAAAACGATGTAGTAACCGTAAGAAGCTCGAATACAAATAAATACAAAGCGCTGTACGAAATTGTAAGTACGATGCGCGGGTCCATATGCGTGCTCGGGCCTTTGATAGGCAAAAGGAAAAAGGCCGAGGTATCGTTTCCCGGCGGATGCGTAATAGGGCCAAGGCCCATTGACCTGCATCTTAAGGGGCTCAGAGACCTGGGCGTTAACTTGAAAGTCAAGGGCGGTTACCTTATCGCGAGGGGCGAAAAGATCAGGGGTAATCGAATTTATCTGGGCGGGCACTTCGGCTCAAGCGTTTTAGCTACGGCCAACGTGCTTATGGCAGCCGTACTGGCCAGAGGGAAGACTATTATAGAGAATGCCGCCTGTGAGCCTGAGATCGTGGACCTGGCAGGGTTTCTTAAAAAGATGGGCGCCATGATACGCGGCGAAGGTTCGCACAGGATAGAAATATCGGGAGTCAAGAAACTGCACGGATGCACATATTCTCTTATCCCGGACAGGATCGAGGCCGGAACATATATGCTCGCGACGGCCATAACAAAAGGCAATGTATTTTTAAAGAACGCCTCATACGATAATCTTCTGGCTTTGATAGATAAGTTAACGGAGGCCGGGTTAAATATAGAAAGAAGAAAGAACGGAATACGGGTAAGATATACAAAACCGCTCAGGCCCATAGACGTAACAACGTTTGCGTACCCGGGATTTCCGACAGACCTGCAAGCGCAGATGATGGCGCTTATGACCGTCACCGAAGGCATCAGTGTTATTACAGAAAAGATATACCCTGAGAGATTTATTCACGTAAGCGAACTAAGCAGGATGGGGGCCCAGATAGTCCTTGAAGGCCCTAATACCATCATAAAAGGCGTCAAGAGGCTGAGCGGCGCGCCCGTAATGGCATCCGACCTCAGGGCAAGCGCGGCATTGGTCCTGGCAGGCCTGGTCGCGAAAGGCGAAACAGAGATATCAAGGATCTATCACCTGGACCGCGGCTACGATAACCTTGAGAAAAAGTTATCGCGATTAGGCGCCGATATAAAAAGAGTAAAAGAGTAAAACAGGAGAAAAAAATGGCAGTAGTGATGAGGCTTAAAAGAACGGGCTCGAATAAAAGGCCCTGCTACAGGATAGTAGTTGCTGACTCCAGAAGCCCGCGTGACGGGAGATGCATCGAGGAGATCGGCACCTACGACCCCAAGCAGAACCCGCCTTTTATCATCTTAAAGAAAGAGCGCGCGGAGTACTGGAAGGGTGTCGGCGCGTTGCCTTCGCCTACGGTAAAGAGCATACTTAAAAAAAACGGCGTAGTTTAATATCGATCTAAAGCGGCTGATATGAGAATAGATGTCATCACCATATTTCCCGGGATGTTCGAACCGGTCCTCGGAGAGTCGATCATAAAAAGAGCCAGGCGCAAGCGAAAGATCGACATAAGGCTGCACGATCTCAGAAAATATGCCCAAGGCAAGCACAGGAAGGTAGACGATAAGCCTTTCGGAGGCGGGCCCGGGATGCTGATGAAGGTAGAACCGCTGTTTAAAGCCGTAAGCGACATACTTGGCGTCAGAAAAAAGAAGGGATGTAAAGTCTTACTTCTTACCCCTCAGGGGAAGAGGCTCGATCAAAAAAAAGTCAGGCAAATAGCCGAGCTCAAAAGAATACTTTTAATCTGCGGCCATTATGAGGGAGTGGACGAGAGGGTAAGAAAATTATTTGTCGATGAAGAAATATCGATAGGCGATTATGTGCTTACCGGCGGCGAGCTTCCGTCAATGGTACTCATAGACGCGGTAGTGCGGCTGATACCCGGAGTGCTGGGAGATGAAAATTCTAATGTCTCAGAGTCATTCGAGGGAGGCCTCCTGGAATATCCGCAGTATACAAGGCCTTCGGATTTCCGTGGACTTGAAGTCCCGAAAGTGCTCGTGTCGGGCGACCATAATAAAATCGACGAATGGAGACGGCATCAGTCATTTAAAGTGACAAAGAAAAAAAGGCCTGATTTGTTAAAAAAATAAAACACGGAGTGAAAAATGGATAAAATAAAATATGTGGAAGCGGAACAGATCAAGAAGGGTGTACCTGAATTCAGGTCGGGCGATACCGTCAGAGTCTACTCAAAGATCCAGGAAGAGGGCAAGTCAAGGCTGCAGGCCTTTGAAGGTATGGTCATACGGATAAAGGGGAGCGGGATCAGAAAGTCTTTTACCGTCAGGCGCATATCCTACGGAGAAGGCGTAGAAAGGACATTTGTGCTGAATTCTCCTATGATCGACAGCATTCGAGTGATGAGAAAAGGCAAAGTGAAACGGGCTAAACTCTATTACCTTAGAAAAAAGATAGGCAAGAAAACCAAGATCGAAGGCGAGGACGTACTTCACTCCGCTTCTGAGGGCAGCGAGCAGAAGGCCGGAGAGGAAGGACCCGCCGCAAAAGAAGAATAAGCGAATATAATCATGTCTTCCGGCCAGTATCCGTCCGCTTTGTATGAAAAGATGGCACTTCGTAAAGGACACCGTTTCGTAGCGGGCGTGGACGAGTCAGGCCGGGGGCCGCTGGCCGGACCCGTGGTGGCCGCGGCTGTTATATTACTTGACCATGATTTTGAAAATAAAATAGATGACAGTAAAAGGCTTACGCCAAGGCTTCGCGCTCTCGCGTATAACGAGATCATGGGGAAGTCCGTTTACAGCGTAGCTCGCATCGGCCAGAAAGTAATAGACCGCGTAAATATTTTCAATGCCACAAGAATGGCAATGGAAAAGGCGGTCAATGGCCTGGACATCAAGCCTGATTTTTTATTGATAGACGGAAGGCTGCGCCTTTCGATACCATGCGAAAGCCGCAGCATAATCCGGGGCGACAGGCAAAGCATCTCCATCGCCTGCGCCTCGATAATCGCAAAGGTATACCGAGACAGTATCATGGAAAAAATACACGCTCGATATCCAAGATACGGATTCACCCGCCACAAAGGTTACGGAACAATTTTCCATATGAGGGCACTTGAAAAATACGGCCCGTCACCCGTTCATCGCTTCACTTTTAAACCGGTAAAAGAGGCATTAAAAAGGTAGAGTGGTATGATCTCAGACTCCTCAATAGCCAGAAAAGAAAGACTCAAGGAAATAGACGACATCGCAAAAGATATTGGCATAGCCGGAAAATATGTCGAGCCATGGGGCCGCCATAAAGCCAAGATCAATCTTAAGTTCCTTAGCAGCGTTGAACACAGGAATAACGGCAAGTACGTGGTCGTTTCCGCTATCACGCCGACACCATTAGGGGAAGGCAAGACCGTTACGAGTATAGGATTATCAATGGCCCTGAACAGATTAGGCAGAAAATCAGTGGTCTGCCTGCGCCAGCCTTCCATGGGGCCTGTCTTCGGAACAAAGGGAGGAGGCACGGGAGGAGGATATTCGCAAGTCTTGCCCAGGGACGACATCAATCTTCATTTTACAGGCGATATTCACGCTGTAGGGGTGGCCCATAATCTCCTATCCGCATTCATAGATAACACATTATTCAGGAAAAATAGATTAAATATCGACCAGAAGACAATAAATTGGGGAAGGGTGGTCGATATCAACGACAGGCCGCTAAGAAATGTAATAATAGGCCTGGGCGGAAATAAAAACGGCCCTCAGAGAAACAGCGGCTTTGATATAACCGTTGCCAGTGAAGTCATGGCGATACTTGCCCTTTCCACGAATATCCATGACATGCGCAAAAGACTGGGAAATATAGTCATAGGCATGACAAGGGACCGGAGGCCGGTGACCGCTGACGACCTCAAGGTGACCGGCGCGATGGCAGCTCTATTAAGAGACGCGATCAAGCCTAATCTGGTGCAGACAATAGAGCATACGCCTTGTTTTGTGCACGCAGGCCCTTTTGCCAACATAGCCCACGGAAACAGTTCTATCATCGCCGATCTGATGGCGCTTAAGGTGGCCGATTTTGTGGTCACAGAAGCCGGCTTCGGGGCGGACCTGGGCGCGGAAAAATTCTTTAATATAAAATGCAGAGAAAGCGGGCTCAAGCCTGATGCCGCTGTAATAGTATGCTCCATACGGGCGCTTAAAATGCATAGCGGACATTTCAAGGTAAAGGGGAGGCACTTTGACAAAAAGCTGTTTAGAGAAAATCTGCAGGCTGTCGAAGAAGGCTGCTCAAACCTGCAAAAACAGATTGATAATATAAAAGTCTTCGGCGTCCCCGTAGTAGTAGCGATCAACCGCTTCGCATCCGACACCGAAAGAGAACTTGCTCTTGTAAGGAAAAAGGCTATATTCAACGGAGCCGCAAGCGCGGTGGTAAGTGAAGTGTGGAAATATGGCTCCCGCGGCGGATTGAAACTGGCAAAGGCCGTGATGAATGCCACCGCTAAAGTAAAGTCACATTTTAAATATCTCTATCCGCTCGATATGCCCATAAAGGACAAAATAGATACGATAGCCAGGCAGATGTACGGCGCCGGAAGGGTAAGTTATTCGGCGGCTGCGGACAGGCAGATCAGGAGGTATGAATCGCTGGGATACGGCAAGCTTCCTGTATGTATAGCAAAAACTCACCTGTCGATGGGGCCGCGCCCGGAGGTAAAGGGCGCGCCAGAGGGTTTTACATTACCCGTCAGGGAGGTCCACGCGTCGGCCGGGGCAGGTTTCATCACCCCCATTTGCGGATCCATAAGAACGATGCCCGGCTTACCTTCTGACCCTCGAGGTGAAGACATAGATATCAATTCCAAGGGTGAGATCAAAGGCCTCTCCTGAAGGGAAAAAATATGAGCAATAAAATTTTACTGAGTGAGTACCTGGATAGATTAGCGGCAAGGGGCCCGGCGCCGGGCGGAGGAAGCGCGGCGGCCCTGACCGGATGCATAGGGATGTCGCTGCTTTCAATGGCCGCAAAGTATATCGCAGGCAAGGATAAGTCCCGCAAGATCAAGGAAATAATAAAAAAAACCGGCTCCTCCCGGCTAAGATTAAGAAGGTTAATGGATGAGGATGAGGCCGCCTTCCTGCGATTATGGAGTGATCTGAGGAGAAAAAAAAGCACGGCCGGATCATTTAAAGCCGCTATACGAGCGCCTCTCGAGGTCTGCGAACTAGCCGCGGAGGGATTAAAATGGTGCGAATACCTGCGCTGCCGATGCAAGACCTCTATAGCATGCGACCTCGTGGAAGCAGCCGTTCTTTTAGAGGCAGGTTTTTTATCGGCGTCATTAAACGCGGAGATAAACCTTGGCGGAGTCAAGGATAAGTCATATGCCCGAAAGGTGCGCAATACTATCTTAAAGCAAAAAAAGTCGGTCCGAAAAATAAAGGCTGATGTACTGAAAAAAATTAATTGGTGACGGCAATGCCTAAAAAGATAATAGACGGTAGAAAAATAGCCCGGAATATCAATAGCTCTCTCAAGCGCGAGATCGATGCTATTAAAAAACGTCAAAAAAAGACGCTTAAATTAGTAAGCCTGCAAATAGGGGCAAATACATCCTCGCGGATATATTTAAACAGCCAGAAAAAACTGGCCGGGGAGCTGGGTATAAAGTATATATCCAGGATATTACCAAAAAACACCTCTCAGGAATCCACGGAAAAAGAGATCCGGAGGCTAAACAGCGATGGGAGCGTTACCGGCATAATCGTGCAGACGCCCACACCAAAGCACATAAACCTAAAAAAGTTATTCGCCGGGATCGCTCCGGAAAAGGATGTGGAAGGCCTTAATCCCGCTTCACTTGGCAGGCTTATCTGGGCTGAATGGGATATCGCGCCCTGCACCGCCAATGCATGCATGGCGATCATAGGATCTATCGTAAAGGATCTCAGGGGCAAAGAGGTCGTCATTGTAGGGCACTCTGAGATCGTAGGAAAGCCTCTTTCTATGATGCTGCTGTCAAGGTTTGCCACGACTACTGTCTCGCATATAGGTACATTCGAAAAAGGTCTCCTCAGATCACATGTAGGGCGCGCCGAAATACTGGTAGTATCCGTCGGCAAAAGCAACCTTATAAAGGGTGCTTGGATCAGAAAAGGCGCAATTGTCATAGACGTGGGCATAAACAGGGTGAGGGGCAAGATAACCGGGGACGTGGAATTTGAGCAGGCCGCAAAAAGGGCTTCTTATATCACACCTGTTCCGGGCGGTGTTGGACCGGTCACGGCATCCATGTTGATGAAGAACCTCCTCATGCTATATAAGAAATCAAAACGGGTGAAGAGATGAATTTTCAGGATAAGCTAAAAGCAAAAAAATTTATGATAACAAGCGAGATCGGCCCTCCGAAGGGTGTCGACATCGAGAAATACCTGAAGTACGCGGAAGACGTAAAGGGCAGGGTAGATGCCGTAAATGTGACCGACCAGCAGAGCTCGATAATGAGATTAGGCTCACTTGCCTTCAGCGGGCTTCTTGTCCAAAGAGGCATCGAACCTATTTTTCAGATGACCTGTAGAGACAGAAACAGGCTTGCCCTGCAGTCAGACCTTCTTTCCGCATACGTCATAGGCATAAGAAACGTATTGATATTGACCGGAGACCATCCGTCATTGGGTGACCACCCCCAGGCAAAGGCCGTATACGATCTCGACTCCGTGGGCCTCTTGAAAGCTGCGAAGGGTTTGACGGATGGAAGGGATCTGGCGGGAAGGCCGCTTAAGGGCTCACCAAGCTTCTGTCTGGGCGCGGCGGTAAATCCCGGGGTAGTACCCCTGGAGCCCGAGATCATCAAGATGAAGAAAAAAATAGAGGCAGGCGCGCAGTACTTTCAGACACAAGCGATATTCGACGTCGAGCAATACAAAAGCTTTCATGAAAAAGTAAGTGATCTCGGCGTGCCGATCCTGGCCGGCATAGTAGTGCTCAGGTCTGAAAAAACAGCCCGCTTTATGAATGAGAAAGTGCCCGGCGTATCCGTACCCGAAGATATTATAAACGAGATCGAAAAAGCTGATGATAAGAGCGGTGCCTCCATTGAGATCGCGGCTCGGCTCATCGAAGGCATCAAGGGATCAGCTGACGGGATTCACATAATGGCAATAGGCGCAAACGACAAAGTGCCTTCATTGCTGGATAGAGTAAAGATATAGGCCCGGGATGGCGCATAAAAATACCATTACCAACATTCAGAATAAAAAGAAAACCGGCAAGAAGATAACCATGCTGACTGCCTATGATCATTTCATGGGAAAGCTGGTGGACGAAGCGGGCATTGACGCGATCCTTGTCGGCGACTCGCTGGGCATGGTTGTTTTGGGCCATGAATCCACGAATCAAGTGACAATGCAGGATATGATCCGCCATGCGGGGGCCGTACGCACCGGCACTACATCAGCGCTTCTTATCGGGGATATGCCTTACAGGTCTTTCGACGATCCGGCGATTGCGGTAAAGAATGCTAAGCGCCTGGTCAGGGAGGGCGGCTGCGACGCGGTCAAGCTTGAAGGCGAATCATATGGAGCGGCTTCCGCGATTTTAAAAGAAGGCATTCCTGTTCTTGGACATCTGGGGCTTACGCCTCAGACCGCTAAGGAATTCAAGGTTCAGGGTAAGGACGCGGCTGCCGCGAAAGCCATATTGAAATCGGCTAAACGGCTTGAGGCTCTGGGCTGTTTCGCTCTAGTGCTGGAATGCGTGCCCGCGGAATTGGCAGGCATGATCACCGCAAGGCTGGCTATCCCCACAATAGGCATAGGCGCCGGAGCCGACTGTGACGGACAAGTCCTTGTGTTAAATGACATATTGGGATTATATGACAAATTCCGTCCAAGGTTTGCCAAGAGATACACAAACCTGGCTGAACCGGCCATGAAGGCTATATCATCCTTCAAAGAGGAAGTAGAAGACGGGAGATTCCCTAAGCGCGAGCATAGTTTTATTATGAAAAAAGAAGAACTGGAGAAATTGAAATGAAAACTGCTATCATCGGCCCGGGCCCACTGGGCACTTTATTAGCCGCAAACCTATCCCGGTCAAAAAACGAAGTCATCCTGCTTGATAAAGACATTGAAAAGGAAAAAAAATCGTCCTTGATAGGGTCTTCTGACGCCATATTTATATGCGTAAAGAGCTATGACACGGAGGCTGTCATAAAGAGTATAAAAAACTTTATCAAAGACAACTCGTATGTCATCAGCCTTCAGAGCGGTATAGGCAATCTACAGATCATCAGCGAATATGTGGATACGGGCAGGATCATAGGCGGCATCACTTCTCAGGGGCAGACGATAATAGGGCAGGGCAGCGGAAAGGTGCTTGGGGGCATCAGGGAAATATCATCCCTGCTCACTAAGGCGAACTTTCCGACTAAGATAACGAAGGATATAAATTCCGTGACCTGGAGTAAATTGATCATAGACGCCGGCATAAACGCCTTGAGCGCTATAACGCGGCTTAAGAACGGCGTGCTCGTAAAAAATGAACATACCAGAGATATTATGAGACGCGCTGTTTCGGAGGCGGTAAAGGTGGCGAAGCGCAAAAAAGTAAAATTGACCTATGACGACCCTATCCAGAAGGTGGAATCCGTCTGCAGGGCTACAGCCGATGAGCAGTCGCCGATGCTTCAGGACCTGATCGGCCGCAGGCAGACCGAAATAGAATTCATAAACGGCGCTGTCATAAGACAGGCTAAAAACCTTAATATCAAAACGCCCGTCAACGATATGCTGACCGAATTCGTCAAATCAATAGAGGAAAATTATAAAAATATCGTCAACTAACGAGGCAGGAGAAGATGTTCATAAAAATCGGTGAGAGGATAAACAGCTCCAGAAAGCCAGTAGCCCGCGCGCTGGCGGCCAAAGACGAAACATTTATCAAAAAAGAGGCCGCAATACAGAAAGACGCCGGAGCCCAGATGCTTGACATAAACTGCGCGTTTAATTCCAAGGACGAGGCCTTTGATATTGAATGGGCTATCAGGACAGCGCAGGGTGAGACCGGTCTGCCGGTTTCAATAGACAGCCCGAATCCCGAAGCTATCGAAGCCGGACTCAAGATCCATAAAGGAAAAGCTCTCGTAAACTCCATTACGCTTGAAAAAAATAAGGCAGAAGCGATTTTGCCCATAGTAAAAAAATACGGGGCACAGGTGATCATTCTGACAATGGATGAAAGCGGCATGCCCTCTACCGCCGAAGAAAGGGCCGGGCTGGCCGGCAGGGCATTGGAACTTTCTAAAAAACACGGCATAGCCCCTGAGGATATTTATATCGACCCTCTCGTGAGAGCGATAAGCAGCGAGGCCGGTCAGGGCATCGAAGTGATCGAAAGCGTCAGGCTTATTAAATCCAGGCACGGCCTTAAGACCATATGCGGCCTCAGTAATATATCCTTCGGGCTGCCGGAAAGAAGTACACTCAATGCCGTATTTCTGTCTATGATGTTAATCTCGGGGCTCAGCGCCGCTATACTAGACCCCACAAATAAGAGGATAAGGGCCTCTCTCAAGGCTTCGGCAGCGCTTTTGGGCAGGGACGAATACTGCAAAGACTATATTAAAAGCTTCAGAGAAGGGTTGCTTGTATAAGGGAAGATATGAGAAAAAAGCCTAGCAGAATATTTATCGCAGCCACCAGACAGAACGACGGTAAGACCACCGTTTCGCTGGGCCTGATAGCGGCGCTCCAAAAGCGTTATGAGAACGTAGGCTTCATTAAACCCATAGGACAGAGGTATCTCATAGAAAACGGTTTAAAGGTAGACGAGGACGCTATTCTGATAGAAAGACTCTGTAACATCAAGGACGACCTGCAGGATATGAGCCCTATCGCGGTTGAAAGGGGCTTCACGGAAAAATACATAAAGCGGCCCAGAAAGACCGGACTGGTAAAGATAATAAAAAACGCCTTCAACAATGTCTCGAAATCCAAAGACGTGGTGATAATAGAAGGGACCGGGCATGCCGGAGTAGGCTCATGCTTTGACCTTTCAAACGCCATGGTCGCCAACCTGCTGGATTCCAAGGTCCTGCTCATAGCTTCCGGAGGGATCGGCAAGCCCATAGATGAGATACTTTTAAACATGGCTCTCTTTGAAAAACAGAACGTTAAAATAGCCGGCGTAGTCATCAATAAAGTGAAGGATGAGAAATACAACAAAGTAAATAATCTTGTAAGAAAGGGGCTTAAGAGAAAAGGCATAGATGTCTTAGGGGTGATGCCATACCAAAAACTTTTATCAGCTCCTACTGTCGGCGAAATATCCGAAGAACTCGGGATAGACTTTATGCACGGCAGGATGAACGCGCACAATATCGTAAACAAGGTGCTTATCGGGGCAATGGAGCCTCACGAAGCCTGGAATTATGTGGAAGAGGGGAGCCTGATAATAACACCGGGCGACAGAGAGGACATGATCCTTATGGCTATGAGCTCCTATCTTCTGCAGCCAAGGTCCACGGCAAGAATCGCCGGTATAGTGCTTACCGGAGACATAATGCCGCATAAGCACATCAACGCCTTAATGGAAAGAAGCGGTATCCCCGTCCTGATAGCCAAAAAAGATACTTATACAGTCACTTCCGACGTTCACGATATGGCGGTAAAAATAAAACCGAGTGACGCGGCAAAGGCCGAAACAGCCATAAAGTTGGTCGAGAAACATATTGACATAGATCTCCTGATGAAGAAAATGGCATGAAAAAGAGTCTTCTCTTAACCGCCCCCCTTATCCTGTCTATATTTTTATCCGGCTGCTCAGATAACCGCCCATTCCGGCGCGTCGGAGCGCACATGGGGACTACGGTCGAATTCAATATTGCCGCAGCGGAAATGGACATCTCCGTAGTGAGCGGGGCTTGTGAAATCGCCGAATCCAGGATCGCGGAGCTTGACAGTTTATTATCCGCATTTAACAGATCGAGCGCGCTTTCAAAAATCAACGATGACAGGGAGAAGAAAACAGTACTTGCGGCGCCGGATTTATTCCGCGTTATGGAGAGGGCAAAAGAGTATTATATGCTCTCCGGGGGAGCATATGACGTCACTGCGGCGCCTTTAATAGAATTATGGGGTTTTGGCCCGGACAAAGGGAAGGCTCCGGATCCTGAATCAATATCAAAAGCGCTTAACCTGGTCGGCTTCGACAAAATCGGCCTTAACCCGGCTGATGGGACCCTGACCTTTAATGACCCGGGGATCAGAATAGACCTTGGCGGCATAGCTAAGGGTTATGCGGTGGATCAGGCGGTCAAGATACTAAGAGCGGAAAAGATAGACAAGGGAATAATCAATTTAGGCGGGGATCTATACTGTCTGGGCTCTAACGAAAAAAACGAGGACTGGGTAATAGGCATAAGAGACCCGGATGATAAAAAAAGTGTCTTAGCGCGGTTAAGCGTCAGGGATAAAGCCATTGCCACATCCGGCGATTACGAGAATTTTCATATATATAATGATAAAAAATACTGCCATATAATAGATCCGCGATCCGGACTGCCTATTGAAAATAAACTGAGCAGCGTGACCGTTATAGCAAATGATTGCACTGCCGCTGACGCGCTGGCTACGGCAATATTCGTGCTGGGGGAGCACGAAGGCCTAAAACTGGTCGAAAAAATAGATGAAGTGGAGTGCTTATTAGTGCTCAAGAAAAACGGCAGGGGAGGCCTTCTAACGTCAAGCGGAATGGGCATATATTTAAGATGAAAAAAAAGAATCGTATATTAGTGGCTATGAGCGGAGGAATAGACAGCTCGCTTGCCGCCGCCATATTAAAAGATAAAGGCCACGCGGTCATCGGCGCCACTATGAAATTGTGGCCGAAAGAAGACTGCGGCCTAAATGAAAACGCGAAGGCATGCTGTTCCTTATCGGGCATCGAAGACGCCAGGCATGTCGCAGCCCGCATTGGTATACCGCACTATGTATTCAACTTTGACAAGGAGTTCCGGCGCGAAGTCATAGATCATTTCTGCAGTGAGTATTCGAGAGGGTACACGCCGAATCCATGCATCACATGCAACCAAAAGATAAAATTCCGGCTTCTTTTGAATAAAGCGAAGGCCCTGGACTGCGAATATATAGCCACAGGCCATTACGCAAAAGTAGGTTACAGCGGATCTCAGCGGAGGTATTTTATCGGAGAAGGCCGCGATAAGACCAAAGATCAGTCGTATTTTTTATCGTTTATCTCCCAGGCTGATCTCTCGAGAACCATGTTCCCGCTGGAAAACATGACCAAGGGTGAAGCAAGAAAACTCGCGAGTGAAATGAGATTACGGGTGCATGATAAAAAAAGCAGCCAGGAAGTGTGTTTTGTCCGGGGTCATTATTCCGAGTACATAAAAAGCCATGGCGGATCAGACATCAGGAGCGGGGATATAATCAATTCGAGCGGCCGGAAGATAGGGCACCATAAAGGGATACATAATTATACAATAGGGCAGCGCAAAGGGCTTGGCATAGCGCACAGTGAACCTCTATATGTGATCAATATAGATCCGGAAAAGAACACTATAACAGCGGGGGTAAGGCAGAAGGCATTCAAAAGGGCGATCATCGCAAAAGACCCCGTGTGGGGCCTTCTTAAAAAGATCACTAAGCCTGTCAGGGTGATGTGTAAAATACGTTACGCGCACAAAAGCGCTGAAGCTGTGATCAGGAATTCTGAAAAAAACAGGATCAGGATCGATTTCAAGAAACCGCAAATAGCCCCGACCCCCGGCCAGGCCGCGGTTTTCTATAAACACGGGAGGGTCCTCGGCGGGGCATGGATAGAAAAGGTGATAGCATAATGCCTGCTAAAAATAAAAAAATAGCCGCGCTTAAGCGAATACTCAGGGAAATGAATGGCGTGGTCCTTGCCTTTTCAGGCGGCCTGGACAGTACGTTCCTTTTAAAAATAGCTAAGGATACCCTGGGGAAAGACAAGGTGATTGCGGTCACGGCAAAATCAGAGACATTCCCCGGAAGAGAGTATGGAGCCGCTAAGGCACTGGCAAGTGAACTCGACGTTAACTTTATGACTATAACCACTAAAGAGCTGGAAGACGGGAGATTTATAAAAAACCCGGTCGATAGATGTTACTACTGCAAAAAAGAACTATTTACCAGGCTCCGGGGAATAGCGAAAAGAAAAAAATTCAACTTTGTTATGGACGGCTATAATCATGACGACAGGAATGATCTACGATACGGGCACCGGGCCGCAAAAGAGCTTTCCGTGAGAAGTCCCCTGGCAGAAGTAAAAATTGGTAAAAAAGAGATCAGGAGTTTTTCAAAAGTAATGGGCCTTCCGACGTGGAACAAGCCTTCTTTCGCGTGCCTGGCCTCAAGATTTCCATATCATAGCGATATAACCCGGGATAAACTTAAAGTGATCGACAAGGCTGAGGATTATCTATACAGGCGCGGATTCCGTCAGGTGCGGGTAAGGATGCACGATGATGTAGCAAGAATAGAAGTGAGAGGCCCGGATGCAGGCAGGATACTAAAGATCAAGGGGGAGGTCTCCGGAAGACTAAAGGCCCTGGGGTTCCTTTACGTTACGCTTGATCTTGACGGCTACCGTACCGGCAGTATGAACGAGGGCATGGTAAAAGGGATTGACAAAACAGGAACACTTAAGTAAACTATGACTTAAATAAAAATGGCGGGGTAGCTCAGCCGGTTTAGAGCACGAAGCTCATACCTTCGGGGTCGTGGGTTCGAGTCCCACCCCCGCTACCAAATGGGACGGTTAACCCCAAAGAAATTTGGGCAGGCCGTTTCAAAAATAGGTGGACTTCATTTTTGGAGTCCACTTTTATTTTGTGGATAACCTCCCCTAAAAGGCGTTTTTTCTCGCCAAAAGAAAAATCTGTAAAATTTGCCAGAGATTTCAATATATCTCTGGCTACGTTTTTTGATGAACAAGCCAAAGCAGGCTACTCTCTCGCCGCCCAAGTGGATAGGATAAAGTCCTTTATCAAGAGCCATGGCTGGGCCGCCTGCGATATCCACTCGGATGATGGCTACTCAACTAAAGATCGTAAAAGACCTGCACTAAAACGACTCATCGATGACGCTTCAGAGAAACGTTTTAATGCTGTATTGGTTTACAAGATAGAACGCTTGTCTCGTAGGCTCAAGGACCTTATAGAGATTGTAGAAGAACTAGCACATTATGACATAGGCTTTAAGTCTATAACCGAACTTATAGACACGACCACACCGGAAGGAAGGCTCATGTTTCACCGATTCGGCTCGTTTGCACAATATGAGCGAGAACTTATCGGCCAGCGCACCAAAATGGGCATGATAAAACGCCTTAAATCCGGTAAGTGGAATGGCGCCCCAGCCCGTTATGGATATTATCTTAATAGTCCTAATCTGAGGATCAAAGAGAATAAGGCAAAGATCGTACGCCTTATATATGATCTTGCGGATAGTGAAAATATGAGCGCTATCAACATAGCACGGTACTTCAATGAGAAGAAGATCAAAGGTATGCGAGGCAAGTGGCGACAAAATGCCGTCCATCGAATACTGACGAACCCCGTCTATATTGGGTGTCTTGTGTGTGGGGGGCTGCCTCGGCAGCCCAAAAGGCAAAAAGGCAAATTTGGTACGGGCAAATTTGCCTTTTTGATAGAGAATAACCTAAAAACGCGTATCAGAAAGTATTTTATTTTAGTTGTTTTTATAAGCTAGGACGAAAACATGGCTACTTGTTAATTTATCACCTATGCTCTGACGGTTCGTTATCGAACTAGCTATTTCCATAAAGATTATCAAGCGGACTTTTGGGAGCATTAACTATATCTCTTAACACATGAGTATACACCATTGTTGTCTCAACATATTTATGGCCCAAAAGATCTTGGATTTGTCTTATATTAACCCCATTCATTAAAAGATGAGTGGCAAAACTGTGTCTTAGAGTATGCACAGTTACATGTTTAGCAATACCAGCTTCTTTTGTTCCCTTTTTTACGGCATTCTGGATAGATTTTTCACTTATATGGTGCCGCCGGATTTTTCCACTGCGAGGATCAATCGAGCGATTTACTGAAGGAAAGACATATTGCCAACACCAATCTTTGGCAGCATTGGGATATTTACGCTCAAGCGCATCAGGCAAATATGCCTCTCCGTATCCTGCTTCGAGGTCTTTTTCATGCAACGATTTTACTTCTTGTAAGTGTGAATACAGCTTATCTTTTACGCATTCAGGAAGCATCGTTGAACGGTCTTTATCTTGTTTGCTGGCTCTGACAAATATCAGGTTAGCTTTAAAATCAACGTCTTTAACTCTTAAACGCGCCAGTTCCATAAGGCGGAGCCCTGAACCATACAATAATTGCAGAATAAGCAGACTCCTTCCTTCTACGTGTTCAAATAACTGCTGTACTTCCTCAACAGTTAAAACAACGGGTAATCTCAAGCCACGTTTTGCCCTGACTGTTTTGCCAAGATCGCTAAGTTCCATCTTAAGTACATCTCGGAATAAAAACAGAAGGGCATTAAAGGCTTGGTTCTGCGTAGAAGAGGAAACGCGTTGTTTGATGGCCAAATGACTTAAGAAATCTCTTACATCGCTTGAATCTAGACCATTAGCTCTAATATCTTTCTTTTTTATATTGAGCACATAATTATAGAATCTCTTAACCCAGTCAATATATGAACGCTCCGTTTTGTAAGAATAATGCTTAATCCGTATTGCCTCGCGCATTTTACTTAGGTTTTGCTCAAGACTAGAATGCGTTTGACCTTTTTGTGAAGAGTTAGGACGAAGTATTGAGGTATCGCCCTTTAGAAAATGCTCAGTATATAATTGCAGAGCTTGTTCTGCCTGTTGGACCTGCCAGTCAGCAATATCTTTTTGAGCTCTTAGCTGGTTCAGAAACTTTCTAACCAGTAAGTCTTGACTTAGTCCCTTATTATCATTCGAAAAAGCCAAGAATTTACTAACCCAATGAGCATAGTAAGAAACATTCTTTTCAGAAACAAATTTATGGGAAACTAAATATTTCTGAAATTCAGGTAAGGTTCCGGTGAACATAGCCTACAATCCTTATTTTACCAAAATTCCTATGTTATACGCAATTCGTATTTTGTGCTATTATAGTACAATTACGAAGCTAAAGCAAGAGAGTTTTTAATTTTTGTGCTTGTAAATTCTTAAAAAATGTGATATCCTTTGAACTGAGATAGAAAAAACAAAGTGAAGAAGAAGTTCGTCTATTAATTGTTAGACGTAAAATATATGAATAAAAAAATTTATTTCGAATGGCATCAACCCGATAAATATGTCCAATTCATACAGAGCTCAGGCTCAAGCCCTACGATATTATCAAAATTAATAAAAAAATTATTTGGCAATAAAGTCATTAAAGCTTTTGTCCAAATTAACGAATTAGGTATTCATTCCAGCTGGGGCGGCATGGAAAACAATATTAAATTTGATGATATTCATTATGTAGATTTTACTTTTGATATCATCAATAATAAAATAAAAGTAATGCATATTTATTATCTCGAAGACAAAAGAACAGAAATTCCTGACAAATATACGTATGGAATTTCTGATGATGTTAATATAAAAGAATTAAAGGAATTTTTTCAAAAAAGAGGCATTAAGATAGAAGATAGAATTAACGTCTAACAACTCAATCCAGCGGACCCTTACAACGCGTTAACGAAAGGTCGGGCCGCTGATTTCGGTCGTTATATGAAAATTAAAGGAGAAATAATGGAGAAGAAGAGGTCAGTTGGAGTAATAGTTATAAGTATTCTTGAAGTGGTGGTTGGAGTAATGGGGCTTTATCCGATTTGGAACAGATTTCTTTCCTTTGAATTCAATATAGCAGGACTTGTATACGATATTCGTTATTTGGGTTTGTTGTTTATGATTATCTTGGGAATAGGCACTTTTCAACTTAAGCCTGTATCGAGAAAATTACAGATAGTATTATCTCCTCTAACTTCAATTTTTATATATTTATTGCTTATTGGAATCGCTCCTTCACAGAAAATAGCGGACATTATAATTTTTTGGGGCATAAAAGATATTCCTTTTAGATTTATTGTAATGGGATTACAAATTATTTTAATTGCTGTTATCCTAATTTATTTCTTCACCCGCCCTGAAGTAAAGAAGCAATTTAAATAATGAAAAATAAAACATATAACCAAACAATCCAGCCGACCTTCCTCGTCCATAGATCAAATCAAGAGGACTCGTCCGGCGGCTGATTTTTGTGTTAGGAGAAAAAATGAAAAGTAAAACTAAGTCATTTTTAACTACTTTATTATACATTGGGGTAATAACAACGATATCCTGTTCTTCCCGCCCCACACCACAATCATATTTTGAAAACTACGTAACGCAATCTATACCCAACGAAATTTATGATTTCAAAGGTGGGCGGTGGACAGGATTCAAAGCCCCGGTTAGTGTAACCTTCAGTTTTGAGGGCAATTTTGAGCGATTTAGTTTTTTAAACCAGTGGAAAAAAAATGAGGATTATGATTTAGAGGAATATTTAAGAATTGAAGGGTTGACAGAACGTATTAATGAAACAAAGCTTACAAAAGACATAAGAGATGAAGCATTGAAAGAATGGGGACGTTTACGAGATAAATATGAGAAGGGCACCTGTCTTGGTCTGGGAATCAAAGCAGCATTAAATACTAAAATTGAACCGACGATTGCTTACCAGGCTTATTTAAACCATGCCCAAAGAGAAAAAAATGAATCTAGCAATTTTAAATTTATATTAATCGATAACGAAAACAAAAGGGGAATGCTATTTATTCCTGGAGATTAAAACTCCTAACAACTCAATTCAGCGGACCCGACTACGCCCCTCCTGAGAGTCGGGGCTTCGTCAGGCCGCTGATTTTTATGTTAGACAGATAAAAATTAGAAAATTATGATATAATAAGGTTATGAAGTTAAATAAAAGACGCGCTTTTCTAAAAAAAATGAACAAAGCGGACGACTGCTTTATGGAAGGATCTCCCAAAGACAGAATTTCATTCATTTGGGAACTGACTGCAGAACTATGGTCATTGCGAGGATTAGAGCATGCTAAACGAAGATTACAAAGAAATGTTACAAATCTTATTAGGCAATGAGGTAAAATTACTTATTGTCGGAGCATATGCTATGGGTGCATATGGCTACCCTAGGGCTACAGGTGACTTTGATATATGGGTAGAGGCATCGGCGGAAAATTCAAAGAGGATATATAAATCCCTCGCTATATTCGGCGCTCCTCTTTCTGATATTACAGAAAATACTTTCAGCGAAAAAGGAATTATTTTCCAAATAGGTGTAGCTCCCCGTAGAATCGATATTATAACTCATATCGATGGAGTTGACTTCAAAACAGCTTATAAAACAAAAAAAGAAATTGAAATCGAAAGCATAAAAATCCCCTTCCTTTCTAAAGAAAACCTCATCAAAAACAAAGAGTCTACCGATAGAGAAAAAGATAGACTAGACGCTAACTATCTAAAAAATAATAAAAACCTATAACAAATCAATCCACCTGACCCCGACCAAGCCGTAAAACGGCAAGTGTCGGGGCAGGTGATTTCTACGTTGGAAGTGAAATATAATTGATTATGAAGAAAAATAGCCGTATCTTTGGTGCAATAGTCATTCTGATTTCAATTGTGTTTTTTCAAATTTCCTGCTCACCCACCAGATCGACTCACCCAAAGATTGATCATGAGGATTGGGACATCACATATTTGAAACAGTATATTTTCCCACACATTGATGTATCACAAATTAATAATTATCACTCAGTACTCAATGACCCCCCGCCTGGACGTCGTGCTGTCCGCGACATGATATTTGTCTTTGAAATACCAGCCGATAATCTTAATTCTGTACTCGATGAACGCCCGAGGTTTGAGCATTGGCCAAAATTATCTATCCAAGAGGTTGATCATATCCCTTCCGATGTAGTTACCCAGACCAAGAAATATCTAAACCTTATCAGTCAGCATAAAACCGATTTTTCTTTTAGCGATTTTTCTAAGGAAGCACGTTATTTTATAAAGGATATCAAAAGTTCTGAGCCACATCGAAATTATATTATTGTTGATCAGGTAAATGCTAAACAAGATGGATTATTAATCGTAAGTGTGCAATTATGGTTATAGATTACATGGAAGATAATTTGCTAATGACTTCCAACAAATCAATTGAGCGGATTTTATTCCGCCGCTCGCTGAAGCTTGCGGCTCCATAAAACCGCTCATTTTTATGTTAGATGAAAAAATGATAAACACAAAGGAGGAGACAAAATGAATAGATTAAAGCCATTTATTCCCTTCCTAATTTCCTTCGGAGCAGTTTTTATTGTGCTTCCTGGCAGCTTTATGAATACTCCAGAAATTTATAAGTTACTTATATCATTTATGGGTGCATTTATACTATCTATTGGCTGTGGTCTTATATATCGAATTGTCATCAACCAAGAAGAAAAGATAAAAGATATACAAGAAAAACTTAAAATTAGTGAAAGAAAATAAAAACATCTAACAACTTCATCCAGCGGACGTAAAAGCTGCGCTTTTCCGGCCGCTGATGCCGGTGTTATATGAATAAAAATATTAAAATTATATTAATTAATTTACCTATCGCAATGTTATTATTTTGTTGTGGATACCTATTTTTTGAAATTACTCGTCATATTTCGAGCCATGATCTAAGCAAATTTGTATATGC
>JADHVZ010000011.1 GCA_016783745.1 Candidatus Omnitrophota bacterium
AGGTAGCTGAGGCGGAAGAGACGGGTGATACTGAGCCCCTGACAATGGTGCCTACCAATCTGATCCCTCCTACTATAGGCGGATACTATAATTATTACGAGGCCCTGCGCAACAGGATATACTGGGTCGCGAAGGACAGCAGCCCCAAGGACTTGCAGGGCAAGCGCGAGGACGTTAAAATCGCCTTTACGGTAGGGGATGATGGGTACCTCAAAGGCGATCCTGAAGTCTTAAACAGGGTGGATGAGGAGCTGGCAAAGGCAGCTGTGATGGCTGTGGTGAATTCGGCGCCTTTTCCGCCGTTTCCGCAGATGATGGAAAAAACCTCGCAGATGTTCAAAGTCATCATCACGTATCAGTAAAAAAATATTTGTTGGTCCACTAGGGGACGTGTCACTAGGGGACGTGTCAAAAGGGGACGTGTCAAAAGGGGACAGGTCACTGATTTTAGTGGTGTGTCCCCTTTTGACACGTCCCCTAATGGACCGTCCCCTTCTCACGCGTCCCCTATTGGACCGGCCTATTTTTTTGTATTTGACATTTGACATTTGATATATGTTGTTATACAATTAAGATTCTATTAAGAGGTAATATTATAGAGACAGCGACATTAAAACAGTATAAAGGAGGAGTCATGGATTATTTATTCACTGAAGAGCAGGTCATGATACGTGACCTCGCGCGTCAGATAGCGGAGGAGAAGATACGCCCGGTAGCGGCTGAGTATGACGAAAGCGGCGAATTTCCATGGCCAATAGTGAAGATATTAGCTGAAAGCGACCTGTGCGGCATATATATCCCGGAACAGTACGGCGGCACGGGCGGCGGAGTGACGGACCTGGTCATAGCGACAGAGGAATTGTCAAAGGCCTGCGGAGGCATATCACTGGCTTTCGCGGCAACCGCATTAGGCACATTTCCGATCATCCTGTACGGAAGTGAAGAGCAGAAGAAGAAGTTTCTTCCGGATATCGCCGCAGGTAAGAAGCTGGCCGCTTTCGCGATCACGGAAGCTGAAGCCGGTTCAGACGCAGGAAGCATTAAGACAACCGCGAAGAAGGACGGCGATTCATATATATTGAACGGCACAAAGCAGTGGATAACCAATGGCGGCGAGGCAGAGGTCTATACTGTAATAGCTATGACTGACAGGACAAAGGGCGCGCGCGGCGCGAGCGCTTTTATTGTGGAAAAGGGCACGCCGGGTTTTGAGTTCGGCAAGAAAGAGGATAAGATGGGCATACGCGGCTCCGCTACACGCGAGTTGATATTCACTGACTGCAGGATTCCGAAGGAAAACATCTTAGCCAGAGAAGGGATGGGATTTATCGTGGCCATGAAGACATTCGATAACTCGCGTCCCGGAGTGGCCGCGCAGGCAGTAGGTATTGCGCAGGGCGCGTTTGATCTGGCGTTGAAATATTCGCACGAGAGGCATCAGTTCGGACAGCCGATCTCGAGTTTTCAGGGTATACAATTTATGCTGGCCGATATGGCCACTCAGATAGAGGCGGCCAGAGCGCTTGTGATATCAGCCGCGAGGATGGTTGATTCCGGCGCGAAAAATATCGCGGGGGTATCCGCGATGGCAAAACTGTACGCCAGTGATATGGCGATGAAGGTGACGGTAGACTGCGTGCAGATCTACGGCGGCTACGGCTACATGAAAGACTACCCGGTAGAAAAATACATGCGCGACGCCAAGATAACCCAGATATACGAAGGCACGAATCAGATACAGCGAAGCGTCATCGCCGCCAGCCTGATAAAGAGCCTGGTAAAGAAGAAGTAGAGGGCGCGAGGAATGAACATAGTCGTCTGCATAAAACAAGTCCCGGAGACAACGGACGTAAAGATAGATCCCAAGACAAATACGCTTATCAGGGAGGGCGTGGCATCCATCATCAATCCTTTCGATACCTATGCCATCGAGGAAGGCGTGAGATTGAAGGAGAAATTCGGCGGCAAGGTGACGGTTCTGACCATGGGGCCGCCCCAGGCGGCGGAGGCGCTGCGGGAAGCGATCTCTGTGGGCGCTGACGAGGGCATACTGGTATCGGACAGGGCCTTCGCGGGCAGCGATACCTGGGTAACAAGCTACACGCTGGCAAAGGCCATAGAGAAGCTGGGCAGCGTCGATATTATTCTATGCGGCAAGCAGGCATCAGACGGCGATACCGCGCAGGTAGGGCCCGGCATATCCACTCATCTGGATATACCGCAGGTCACATATGTGAAAAAGATCGAAGAGATAAAGGACGAGACTGCAAGGGTAGAGAGGATGGTGGAGGAGGGCTTCGAGATAATAGAGGTCCCGATACCATGCCTGATGACCGTAGTCAAAGAAATAAATGAACCGCGCCTTCCGTCATTGAAGGGAAAGATGAAGGCCAGGAAGGCTGAGATCGCGACGTGGACAGTAAATGACCTCGACGTCAATAAAGCGCAGCTCGGGCTCGATGGCTCACCGACGAAAGTAGTGAAGATATTCACGCCTCCGCCGCGCAAGGGCGGCCAGATGCTTAAAGGGGAGGCGGACGAAATAGCGGGCGTGCTTGTCGATCTCCTTAAAAGCGAACTCTAATGGAGTGTGGGATGACTTCGAGGGAAAGGATAAAAAAGACGCTGGAATTTAAGACGCCCGACAGAGTGGGTATCCTGGATGATATAACCGCCGGCGCGTTTGAAAAGTGGGAAAGAGAGGGCGGTATCGCGAAGGACGCCGTCGTACAGGAATATTTTGATTTCGACGCGCGTCTTTTTGGTTTTGACCAGAGCTTTAACGCGGATGCCAAGAACATGGCCACGCCGGAGCGGATTGAAAGGCCGTCCACGGGCGAAAGCATAAAAGCGCATTATAAAAAAGCGGAGGAGGGCGAGAGATTCCTGATCCTTTCCTGCATGGAGCCTTTCGAGCACATCGCGCGCGTCATCGGAAGAGAAAAGCTTCTTATGATGATGGCGGAAGAGGCGGGCAAAGCCGCGAATCTTTTCTTGGACTCGGCCGAATTGACCCTTTGCACCTCCCAGATGCTCATAGATAAAGGATACAAGTTTGACAGCGCGTGGCTTTGGGGGGATCTGGGGCATAAGAGCGGGCTTATATTTTCAACCGATTATTATAACGCGTTTTTATTCGACCTGCATAAAGAATTTTGCGATTTCTTTGAAAAAAACGGGATGCCGGTCATATATCACTCAGACGGTAATGTGAGGGAGCTCATACCGCATCTCATAGAGGCCGGAGTGCGCGCCATTCAGCCGCTTGAAAGCAATATCGACATGGATGTGCGCGAGATCAAGCGGGAGTACGGCAAGGACCTTGTGCTTTTCGGCGGGATAGATGAGACGACTTTCGCGAAGGCGAAGAAGGCGGAGAAAGAGATAAAGTCGAAATTCAAATATCTGATGAAGGGCGGAGGTTATGTATATCAGGCCGACAGCCCGATCTTAGACGATATAAGCCTGGAAGATTATAAAAGAGTAATAGGCCTGGTAAAAGAATACGGAGCGTATTGAGCATGTCAATAAGAGTCTTACTTGATAAATGTACCGGCTGCACACTTTGCGTCAGGGCATGTCCTTTCGCCGCGATCGAGATGAAGGACAAAAAGGCGGTGATAGACCTGGATAAATGCACGCTTTGCGGCGCATGTGTAGAATCGTGCAAATTCGAGGCTATAGAGCTTGATAAACCGGCCGAAGAGGAAGTGAAAGCCGAAAAAGGTTTTACGGACGTTTGGGTGTTCTGTGAGCAGAAGAAGGGCATCATCCAGAGCATTTCGTGGGAGCTTCTCGGTGAAGGAAGAAAACTCGCGGATAAATTGAACGTAAAATTGTGCGGCGTTTTACTGGGGCATGACATAAAGGAAAAGGCGAGTCAGATTTTTGAAAGAGGGGCGGACAAGTTATATTTAGTCGATTCACCCAAGCTTGCGAATTATCAGAGTGAGCCGTTTACGAAAGCGCTTGTGAGACTGACGGAAAAATACCGCCCGGAAATAATCCTCTGCGGCGCTACCACAATGGGCCGCAGCCTTATATCCAGAGTCGCCGTAAAGGTGTACGGCGGCCTTACCGCGGATTGCACGGGCTTAGACATCGACCCTGAAGAGAGGCTGCTTCTTCAGACGCGGCCGGCATTCGGCGGCAACATAATGGCCACCATCAAGACGCCCGCGCACAGGCCGCAAATGGCCACTGTCCGCCACAAGGTCATGAAGGAAGCCGATGTAGTCAGCGGTAGAACGGGTGAATTGATAGAGGAGGTCATCGATGAGCGGGAGCTGACGTCAAAAAGCAGGCTCATCGAGATCGTCGAAGAAATAGAATCAACGGTAAATCTTTCCGAGGCCGATATCATCGTATCCGGCGGAAGAGGAATGGGCGGCCCGGACAATTTTAAGATCCTGGAAGAGCTCGCGCTTACTATGGGCGGCGCGGTCGGCGCCTCGCGCGCGGCTGTAGACACCGGGTGGATGCCGTATTCGCATCAAGTAGGGCAGACCGGCAAGACAGTTTGCCCTAAGATCTATATTGCTTGCGGGATAAGCGGCCAGATACAGCATCTGATAGGCATGCAGTCTTCCGACATAATTATCGCGATAAATAAAGATCCCGAAGCTCCTATATTTAAGGTGGCGACTTACGGGATAGTGAATGATCTGTTCAAGATCGTTCCCGTACTGACGAAACGGTTTAAGGAGGCTTTGGGAAAGTAGCGCAATCTACCTTTTCTTAATCGCTAATTTATTTATCGCCGCGGTTATATTTAAAATATTTTCTCACTTTTTAGTATATCAACCCCCTTGACATTTTGCGTATTATCCTGTATATTTACACTATAATACAAAGGCAATAAATTTTTTTATTATATTCATAAGGGACTTGTATAATGCATTTTAAGAAACTTGAGATCGTTGGTTTTAAGTCGTTTGCGGAGAAGACCACTTTATATTTTGAACCCGGTATAACAGCGGTTGTCGGGCCTAACGGCTGCGGCAAAAGCAATATCATCGACGCTATTAAGTGGGTACTGGGGGAGCAGTCTATAAAGAGTCTCCGCGGCTCAAAGATGGAAGACGTCATATTTAACGGCACCGAAGAAAGAGAACCGATAAATATGGCCGAAGTCTCTTTGACCCTTGTCAATAAAGACAGAACCCTTCCTATCGATTCCAATGAAGTAGTAGTATCCCGCAGATTATTCCGTTCCGGAGAAAGCGAATACCTGCTCAACAAGACTCCCGTAAGATTAAAGGATATCAACGATGTCTTTATTGGCACAGGTATGGGCGCGTCCATGTATTCCATTATTGAGCAGGGCAAGATCGGTATGATATTAAGCTCTAAACCGGAGGACAGAAGATATATTTTTGAAGAAGCCAGCGGCATCACCAAATTTAAGGCTAAAAAGAAGGAAGCTATGAGAAAGCTTGAAGCCACTGATGCCAACCTGTTGCGGTTAAGCGATATTATCGCGGAAGTCAAGCGGCAGATAGATTCCATCACGAGGCAGGCCCGAAAAGCGGAGCGCTATAAACAGCGCTTCGACAGGCTTAAGGAGATCGAGATCCAGCTTGCTTCATTTGAATACGGCCACCTGAAGCGGGAGATAAATGAAATAAACGAGCAGTCCGCTAAGATAAAGGATGAGACGCGCGCTTTATCATCGCAGATCGAGGAACTTCGGCTTAAACTGGACTCTGATAAGAGCGCCCTCACCGAAATCGATGAAAGATTCAGCGGCCTTCAAAACAGTAAATTTTCAAAGGAATCCCAGATAGGGCAGGGCCGCAGCAAGATCAGCGTCAATAAGGAGAGGATAGTGGAGCTCTCAGTCAGGTTAAAAGACTTGAGGGATGAGATACAGGCCCTTGAAATACGCAAAGAAAGCTCTCAAAAGCTTGTGCAGGAGATCGAGGAAAAATTCCAGGCGGTCTCTGATTCCGAAGACGCAAAGAAAGTCGTGCTAAAAGAAGAGGAGACAAAATTAGGGCGCCTTGAGTCTGATATGCGGCTAAGCGAGAAGCTGATCGAGGAGAGCAAGGAAAAGATAGTGGACTTTATGTCTGAAAGGTCAAAGTCCAGGAATGAGGTTATCCGGCTGACCAGCGATATACAAAACCGTTCAGCCAGATTGAGAAGATTGGCGCTGGAACTGGAAAAGGTGAACGGCGAGGCCGAGGCCGTCCGGCAAAAGCTTGAGGAAAACAGGCGCGAATTTGAGCAGGTGGAAGCAAGGCTTAATAAAATCCGTCAGGAGAGCGGCCGGCTGAACCAGGAAAAAAATGGCGTATTGGCATCCCTGGAATCCGCGCAGAAGGCCCTTGAGGAGGAAAAGAACTCGCTGATCGCGCTTGAATCGAAAAAATCTTTCCTCGAGGACCTCATAGCGAGGCATGAGGGCTTTGCGGCCGGAGTCAAGGCGCTGCTTGATTCAAGGGGCGGCGGCGGACTTCAGATGGACGGCATAAAAGGCGCTTTGGGTAATATGATCACCGTGGAAAAGGGATACGAGTACGCGGTTGAGGCGGTTCTGGGTGACCGCGTTCAGTGCGTCGTATCCCAGGACAGGCAGAGCGCGTTAAGGGCCGGCGAATATTTGAGCGCCAATCAACATGGCAGGGCAACGTTCTTAATACTGGATGAGCTTCTGGCCGGAGGCCAGAATACGGATGAGGTACTGCCGCCCGGAGGTATTACAGGAAGCCTGGTGAATTTTGTGAACGCTGACAGTGAGCTTAAGCAAGTTTTGACGAACATGCTTAGCGATGTTTATCTCATCGAAAATATAGAGATGAGCGCGGATATTCTTACGATGAACGCGGCCAGGCCCATGAAGTTGGTGACTAAGAGGGGTGAGATAGCAAGTCGAGGATTTATAACCGCGGGCCAGACCGCGAAGGGCGAAGATACGGGAATAATCGGCAGGGAGAGGCGCCTCAGAGAGACTATTGACGGCATTGAGGCTTTAAAGGTAAAAATAGACGGGTCAGAGGCGCAGAGAAATGATCAAAAAATGATTTTGCGGGAGCTGGAGGGCAAGCTGACCAGCGTCGGAGAGCTTCTAAAAGAGGAAGAGTTTGAATATCACAAAAAGGAAAGCGAGCTTGTTATCATCGAGGAGTCCAGCAAAAAGCTTGGAGAAGAAATGTCGCTCCTTAATCTGGAGAAGGACGAAGTGGATGAGGAGATCAGGGATTCTTCACAGCGCAAAGAGGCCCTTGAGGAAAGACTAAAGGAAATAGATGCGGGCGAAAGCAATACTCAGAATGTGCTTCTCAGTTCGCAGGGCCAGGTCAAGAATTTTGCTAAGGAACGCGAAGAAGTGGTAGTGCTTATAGCTGAGATAAGGACCGAGATACAGGCCCTTTCCAAGGAGCGATTAAGCCTTTCGCAGAACCTGGACCTGCAGAGGGAATCCTTCCGGACTTATTCGGTTTCGCTTGATCAGAAGACAGACGAGATAGACAACTCCATAAAAAAGAGCGAAGAGCTTGCCCAGGAGATAGAAGAGCTGGAAGCCGAATCAGTGAAGTTATCCGATGAATTGCAGGCCGTATCAGCGGAGCTTAGCGAAATAAGAGTGCGCAAAAGTGAGAGTTCGACTCTTATAAAGGATTGCGAGAGCAGGCTTGGTGAATTTTATAAGATCGTAAATGAGCGCAAAGATGCCGGACACACTTTTCAGATGAAAAACTCAGAGACAGGTTTTAAGTTAGAGACGCTTAAAAACCGCATGAGCCAGCTTTATAAGATAGATATGGACGTTTACACCGCTCGACTTGATCCGGCCGCGGACTGGGATGCGGTGCGCAGGGAAATAGAGGAGCTCAATAGAAAGCTCGAAAGCATGGGCACGGTGAATCTAGTGGCCATCGAGGAGCATAAAGAGCTTGAGGACAGGTTCAATTTCCTGAGCGACCAGCGGGAAGACCTGAATAAGGCGAAAGACGACCTCCAGAAGGCCATTACCAAGATAAACAAGACCACCCGTAAGTTATTTATTGAGACCTTCGAGAAAATACAAGTGGAGTTTAAGAATTACTTCCGCTATCTATTCGGCGGCGGGCAGGCCGAGGTATTTTTGATGGATGAGCACGATGTTCTGGAGTCGGGAATAGAGATCGTGGCGAGGCCTCCGGGCAAGAAATTGCAGAATATCAGCCTGCTTTCAGGCGGGGAGAAGGCCCTTACGGCAATAGCATTGATCTTTGCCATTTTCAAAGTGAAGCCTAGCCCGTTCTGCCTGCTGGATGAGGTGGATGCGCCGCTCGATGAGAGCAATATAGTGAGATTCAGCAAGGCCCTGATCGATTTCACAAAGAAGTCTCAATTCATCGTTATTACGCACAATAAGAGGACGATCACGCTGGCTGATGTCATGTACGGCATTACGATGCAAAAGTCCGGTGTTTCGAAGATAGTTTCGGTAAAATTCCACGATGACGGGAAGTCAGGAGAAACGCCGCCTGAAAAGCCTCAAGAAAGCCCTTCCGAAGAACCTCAAGAAGTGAAGTAAAAGGGGACAGACACTTTTTTTGTAGCATAGGGACAGACACTTTTTTGAGGCTACGTACAGAGTTTCAAAAAAGTGTCTGTCCCTGACAACGCTTCAAAAAAAGTGTCTGTCCCCTTTTACTTGAATAAGACGATCTTGTCTTTGCCGGAGCGTTTTGCCTGCATTAGCGCGGAATCAGCGTTACGGATGAGAGAGTCCTTGTCGTGAGCGTCTTGCGGGTAAGTGGCAACGCCGCAGCTTAGCGTAAACAGGTTTTTCGGCTGAGTTTCCTGATTTGGAAAGGTCTGTTTCAGCACCTGGTCTCGAAGGCGATGCGCGATATTTTTTGCATCCTCCTTATTAGCCTGCGGCAGTATGATAGCAAACTCTTCACCGCCGTACCTGCATACAAAATCCCTTCTGCGGGAGGCTTCCACCATTATCCGGGCAATGCCTTTTATGATCAAATCGCCGGCAACATGGCCGAAGCGGTCATTATATCTTTTGAAATCGTCTATATCAACCATTATCAGGCTAAGATTTGTGCCTGCTTCACGCGCCCTTCTAAGCTCGCGGGAGAGGACTGTCTGAAAATGGCCGTGATTCCAGAGCTTGGTCAGCCAGTCGGTGTTTGACAGATAAACCGTCTTCTCAAAAAGGCGCGAATTTTCTATGGCGAGGCCGGCATGGTTCGCGAAAAGGCTCAATAGATTTATATCGGATTTTATTATAGGTTTTTGCGTGAAGATATTATCCACCATGATGAGCCCGATCACTTTATCTTTTGTCTTTAAGGGGACAGTGACGAAATATTTCGCGCCAAGTAAGTTCAGGTATTTATCGTCTACGCGCTTGCGCGCTTTATCGTTAAGGATCTCACGATGCATTCCCTCAAGCACAGTAAGCGCGAGTACGCCCCCTTTTTCGTCAAGGGGGATCTTCACGCTTTTTACAAGATTGTGGAGTTTTGAATTCGGGTCTTGTTTAAAATTGTCATACGCGCTGATGAGATCTTCCAGCGCCATCTTTTTTTCTTCGATATGCCTCCATATATTAGTGGCTTCTTCGATGCTGTGAGGCCCGAGGCCCATTTTTCCTTCCAGGCAGGCCTCCTTGTCATTGACTAAAAAGAGCATGGCCCTGTTGAATCCAAGGCCTTCGTGGGATGTGACGCCGGTCAGTATCGTATACAATACCTGCTCGAGCTCAAGGGAGGTCCTCATGGCGTTTGATATCTCATAAAGAAGCCATAATCCGGCCCTGGCTCTTTCAAGGTCTTTGACTGTTCTCCTTAGCGCATTGGAGATCTCATAGGGCAGGCGCATCTCGCCCTTGACCTTTTCGTAAGCGGCAATTATCTCATCCAGCTCTTTTTTGTGCTTTGACTCTGTCATAGCGCTATCTAATATACTCTAACATATTGGCAATGTCAAGCTCACTTTACGCGGCACCCGATAGCCCTTGTAAAATGGCCGTACTCAGTGTATAATTATGAAAAATGAATAATAAATTCCTTATTTTCATCATAATAAGTGTGGGCCTGATCTGCTACAGTTACTCAGCGGGCGGCAAATTCATATGGGATGACAATTATTTTGTCGTCGAAAATACCTCCATACATACCATCCTTAACGCGAGATCCTTCTTTACTGACCCGTCTACTCTGGCGAGGGGTAAACTTGCCCTTGAGAATTACCGCCCCCTGGTAACGCTTTCTTATGCTATAGACTACAGTATTTGGGGGCTGAATCCTTTTGGCTACCATCTTACTAATGTGGTATTTCATTTACTGAACGGGATATTGGTGTTCCTGCTGCTGAAAAGATCCGGCGGGGATGAGGCGGCGTGTTTCGCCGCTTTACTTTTTGTGGCCCATCCGGTTCAGACCGAGGCGGTAAGCTGGATATCGGGCAGGTCAAACGTGTTATTCGCGTTCTTTTATCTGGCAGCTTTGCTCTCCTATATAAAATTCAGAGGCAGGGACAGCAATATCTCTCATTTTATGCGCAAACACGCCGGATTTGAATTGATATTCGACTACACTAAAATATCCTATATTGCCTCTATTTTTTTGTTCACTCTGGCGCTATTGTCTAAGGAGGCAGCTGCCACATTACCCCTTGTTATAATACTTTTTGATGTTATCACGCCGAGGGAGGCCATCGGCAAGAGAGCCTTGCGATGGGCCCCGTATTTTGTGATCCTCTCAGGATATCTTTTCTTAAGATTTTCTATGCTGGATAAGCTCTTCCAGAGGTCTTTCTGGGGCGGATCTGTTTTCCATACCTATCTTACGATCCCCAAGCTGATAACGACATATATAGGAATGCTCTTTTGGCCGTCCCGGCTGTGCGTAGACAGGCAAATGCCGCTTGTAAAAAGTTTTATGGATATAGATTTTTTAACCGGCATTATCGTGTTGGCCGTTATAATAGCGATATTCGCCGCAAGCTTCAGGAGATCGCGGAACACGGCCTTCTTCACATCATGGTTTCTTGTTACCCTGACGCCTTTCCTGAATATTTTCCCTATCAATATACTTATAGCGGAGAGATTTCTCTATCTTCCGTCAATAGGCGTATTTTTTCTGATCTCACTCGCTTTGTTCAAGCTGCTTGGCGGGATAAAAAAAATATTCTTTTCCACCGTATTGCTGGTGATGGTCATATTGACCCTTGTGACCGCAAATAGAAATTTACAATGGCAGGATGAGCTGACGCTCTTTAAAAGCGATGTCCTGGCCGAGCCTCGGAATGCCCGGCTGCACAACAGCCTGGGCGTCGCCTATCTGTATAACGGTGAACCGGAAGAGGCGGAGAAAGAGTTTAACGAGGCATTGGCTATCGACGGAGAATTTCTATTTAACTACGTAAATCTTGGGAAGCTCTATTTTAAGCTGGGCAGGCATGATGAGGCTGAGGATATAGTCAAGAGGGGCCTTGAGATAGACCGAAGCGACCCGGAGCTCTTGAATATAATGGCCGTTATTTACGCTAATAGGGGAAATTACGAAGGCGCCGAATCATTGTTGAGGTCAATAATAAAGAATGATCCCAAATTTTTTGAAGCCTATTTGAATCTGGGGCGGCTTTTAGAAGAAAGTGGTTCACATGATGAGGCCTTAGGGTTTTATATGAGCTCCCTGGCATATTTTCGTCCGGGCTATGAGCAGGGATCATTATGGCTGAGGATAGCGGGGGTCTATGAGCTTAAGAACATGAAGATCCTGGCCGATGAGCTTTACAAATTCGTGATCAAGAAGTATCCGGATGAGAGGGTACTGCAGTATATCGCCCGGGAAATGCTCGAAAGATAATAGCTTGACACCGGCGGCGCTTTCGGCTATAATATAAATCGATCTTCGGGGTGAGGTGATCCCGCCTGAGGCGGGAAATTCCTCGACCGGTAGTGTGTCCTGAGGTGATTTCGGGATAAAGCCTACGAGCTCCGCAAAAAGCGGGGTTGATCCGGTGTGAGTCCGGTGCCGATAGTATAGTCTAGATGGGAGAGGATCGAAAAATAAATAAGTCATTTAACCATGCCACCCCGAAGAATTAATCGCGGTGGCATTTTCTTTTGGAGGCAAGATGAAGCTAAACTCGATACAAGAAATAATGGATGACCTGAGCGCGGGCAGGATGGTGGTCGTCATGGACGATGAAAAGCGCGAGAACGAGGGTGACCTTGTTATCCGAGCTGCCGGCGTGAAGCCCGAGGACATAAATTTCATGGTCAAGTACGGCCGGGGCCTTGTGTGCGTTCCCATGGAAGGCGCGCGCCTCGACGAGCTTGGGCTGCATTCGATGACAGGATCCCGGTCAGACGCGTTTAAAACGGCGTGGGCCGTGTCCGTAGACGCGGCAGGAGGCATTACAACAGGGATCTCCGCGAAAGACAGGGCGCATACCATAAAACTTTTATCAAGGCGCGGAGCCGGGTCATCGGATTTCATGAAGCCCGGGCATGTGTTTCCATTGAGGGCGCAGGAGGGCGGCGTGCTGGTAAGGGCCGGCCACACCGAGGCCTGCGTGGACCTGCTTAAGCTCGCGTCCTTAGATCCTACAGGCGTTATCTGCGAGATCCTCAACGAGGACGGGACCATGGCCAGGGGGCTCGAGCTTCAGGATTTCGCGGCGGAGCATGGCCTTAAAATATGCAAGATAGCCCAGATAATCGAATATAGAAGGAAGTTCGAAAGACTTATAGATTGCGTGACCGAAACGCGCATACCTACTGACGCAGGTGAATTTAAGCTGCGCGTATACGAATCATCCATAGACAAATATCATCACGTGGCGCTTATTAAAGGTGAGATCGACGCGGGCTCAACGCTTGTACGCGTTCATTCGGAATGTCTTACCGGCGACGTTTTCGGGTCCCACAGATGTGACTGCGGAAGCCAGTTAAAGCAGTCGCTTAGCATGATAGCCGAGGAGCGAAAAGGCGTCCTCCTTTACATGAGGCAGGAGGGCCGCGGCATAGGGCTGGCGAATAAGCTTCGCGCGTACGCGCTGCAGGATCAGGGGCTGGATACTGTGGAGGCGAATAAGGCGCTGGGGTTTGACGCGGATCTTAGAGATTATGGAATAGGGGCGCAGATCCTGACGGACCTGGGCATTAAAAATATAAGACTGATCACAAACAACCCCAGGAAGATAGTGGGGCTCGAAGGCCACGGCTTGAAAGTGGTGGAGCGTGTGCCGCTTCAGACATTGCCGAATAAGGCAAACGAGAGATACCTGAAGGCGAAGAAGCAAAAGCTGGGCCATTTTCTGGAAGTCTAACAGTAGGAGGTAGAAATGGGAAAGCAAGTGAAGGCGAATTTGATGGCAAAAGGCAAGAAGTTTGGTATAATAATCTCGCGGTTTAATGAGTTTGTGAGCTCAAAGCTATTAGACGGCGCGATTGACGCATTAAAGCAGCACGGCGCCGAGGAAAGCGCTATAGACGTGATATGGGTGCCCGGTTCGTTTGAGATACCGATGGTCGCGCAGAAGATAGCGAAGTCAAAAAAATACGACGCGGTGATAGCGCTGGGTACGGTCATAAGAGGCGCGACGCCGCATTTTGATTTTATCGCCAACGAAGTGGCCAAGGGCGTGGCGCAGGTCTCGCTGGACTCAGGAGTGCCGTGTATTTTCGGAGTCATAACGGCCGACAATCTTGAGCAGGCCATAGAGCGCGCAGGCACCAAGCAGGGCAACAAAGGCCGTGACGCCGCGATAAGCGCGGTCGAGATGGCGAACCTATTTGATAGCTTGTAAGAGATTAAAGTAGAGGACGGGCCAGATGAGAAAACGGACTAAGGCGCGTGAGTGCGCGCTGAAAGTGCTGTACCAGATAGAGATGACCAAGGACGATTATACGGAATCCCTCGCCAGGTTTTGGGACAGGGAGCCTGAGGCCGACGGGACTGTCAAAGAGTTTACAGGCGCGCTCGTGAAAGGCATAAACGAAAACAGCAGCGAGATCGACAGCACCATCAGTAAATACACCACGAACTGGAACATAAACAGGATGGCCGTGGTCGACAGGAACATATTGAGGATGGCTACCTATGAGATACTGTTTGTCGACGATATACCGCCGAAGGTATCCATAAACGAGGCGATCGATATCGCGAAAAAATACGGTGATACCGACTCCGGCAAATTCGTAAACGGAATATTGGACAAGATCAGTAAAATGAAAGGTTTATGATGAGAAAATACGTTGACCTGCATGTTCATACCTACCATTCTGATTCCAGCTTAAGCCCGCGGGAGGTCGTGGATATCGCGCACAAGAAGGGTTTTGCCGCCGTAGCGATAACAGATCACGATTGCGTAGACGGCATACCATCGGCGATGGAGCATGCGGAGAAATTAGGCATAGAGATCATCCCGGGCGTGGAGTTATCCGCGGAAGATGGAGATTTTGAGGTGCATGTAGTCGGTTATTTTATCGACTATAAATCAGAATGGTTTATCCGGAAGCTTAATGAGATCCGCCAAAAGAGGGTGGACAGGATCTATGAGATGGCTGAGAAGCTGAAGAAAGTGGGCATTATCGTTGATCCCGATAAAGTGATGGAATTAAGCGGCCGCGGTTCTGTGGGAAGACTGCATATGGCTCAGGTCATCTACAATGAGGGATATACCTCATCTATAGTCGAGGTGTTTCATAAATATATCGGTAACAACAGCCCGTGTTACGTGAAAAAATATAAACTCTCTCCGCAGGAATCTATCGATATAATACTGAAGGCCGGCGGTGTTCCGGTGCTGGCGCATCCTCATGTCCTTGGAAAGGATGAGCTCATACCTGAATTGATAAAGAAGGGGCTGAGGGGGATAGAGGTGTATCACTCAGAGCATCCCAATAATATAACCTTGCATTACGAGGACGTGGCACTTGAAAACAACCTTCTGATGACAGGCGGATCTGACTGCCACGGTACAGGCAAGGGCAATATTTTTCTGGGCAGAGTGAAAGTGCCCTATAAGGTCGTCGAGGATCTCAAGGCGGAAGCGGCCAGGATAAAGCAGGCGAAGAAAAATAAAGCGTGAAAGGCTGATCAAGATGAAACGCGATTTTCAGGATGAAAAATTTATGAGTCTGGCCATAGGCCTGGCGAAAAAGGGAATAGGAAAAACACATCCCAATCCCGCGGTAGGCGCTGTCATCACCAAAGCGGGCAAGGTGATAAGTTCCGCTTATCACAGGAAGGCCGGCGCTATGCATGCCGAAGCCATGGCATTACAAAAAGCGGGAAGACTCGCGCGCGGCGCTACCCTTTACGGCACGCTGGAGGCATGTTCGCATTACGGCAAGACGCCCCCTTGCGCTGACGCGATAATTAAAAGCGGGATAAAACGAGCGGTTTTCTCTATGAAAGACCCTAATCCCGTTAATAGCGGCCGCGGTATTGAAAGATTAAAAAAAGCCGGTATAAAAACAGAGTGCGGCCTTCTTGAAAAAGAGTCGTCCGAGCTGAACAGGCCTTTTATTAAATACATGAGGGCGCGCCTGCCTTATGTGACACTCAAGATGGCCCAAAGCATTGACGGAAAAATAGCGGATCCTAACGGCCGGTCAAAGTGGATAACATCCGAGCGATCAAGGCAGCTTGCCCATAAGATGCGTTCTCAGAATGATGCTGTCATGATAGGCGTAAACACGCTTATCAAAGACGACCCGTTACTTACGGACAGGACCTCAAAAAACGGCAGGCAGCCGGTGAGAGTCATCGTTGATACCCGGCTTCGGACTCCGTCGGAGAGCCGAGTATTCAGCAATGGTGACGCGGCGGGCGGGAAAGTATTGATAGCGGGCGGCAGAAGCGCCTCGCCGGAGAAAAAAGCGCTGCTTGAAAAAAACGGAGCGCAAGTCATACTTCTGCCTGAAAACGGAAGGCATGTCGATCTTAAAGCGCTTATGAAGCATCTGGCCGGGATGAATATCACATCAATACTGTGCGAAGGCGGCGGGGAACTGTGCGCCTCATTATTACAGGAAAGATTAGCGGACGAGGCATTGTTTTTTATATCTCCGCGCATAATAGGGGGCCGTACTTCTCCCACATCATGCGGAGGCGCCGGTAATGATATTAAAAAATCTCTCAACCTGAGGGATGTAAGCGTGCGCAGAGTAGGAGAGGATATTTTAGTAAGGGGGCTCATCTGATGTTTTCCGGGATCGTAGAGGAAAAAGCGAAGGTCAGCGGCATATTAAGAAGCGCGGATGGGTTTAAGCTGACTGTTGATTCGGAGATCGCCTCGAGTGACGCGCGAATCGGCGAGAGTATTTCCGTTAACGGCGTATGCCTGACTGTCGTTAACATAGACGGTAAGAAAATAAGTTTCGATGTTTGCGAGGAGACACTGCGCGTAACCGGGCTTTCCAGCACAGCCGGTAAGCGCGTGAACTTAGAAAGATCGTTAAAGGTGGGTGAGCGGATATCAGGCCATTTTGTGACCGGCCATATCGACTGCGCCGGAGTGATCCGCTCTATAGAAAAAAGACCGAATGAATGCGTATTTGAGATCGAATTTCCGGCTGAGAAAAGCGCTTATGTCGCGGACAAAGGTTCAATAGCCTTGGACGGTGTAAGCCTGACGATCGGAAAGATCACGGACAACCGGTTCAAGGTCTATCTTATACCGCTTACGCTGAAAGAGACAAATCTGGGTTCCAAGAAGGCAGGAGACCCTGTTAATATAGAATTTGATATACTCGGAAAATACGCGCTTAAAAATCTGCCGGCGGAGACAAAAAAAAGCAAAGTGAGCATGTCATTTCTCCGCGAACACGGCTTCGCATAGAAAGCGCATAGAAAGGGGACAGACACTTTTTTGAGGCTACGTACAGAGCTTCAAAAAAGTGTCTGTCCCTGACAACGCTACAAAAAAAGTGTCTGTCCCCTTTACATAAGATTAAGCGCATACCTTGACGATTCCGCTTTTTTATGTTATAATATATCGGCAAATAAGGAGGTAAGATGAAGAAGACACTAAAATACGCAACTGTATTTTTCTTATTAATAGGCGTGATTGCGGCCTCTACAGCATGTTACGCGCAGAGCCCGATCAGGAAGTTGGGCCGGGGAGTGGCGAATTTCTTCACAGGCCCCTTCGAGATACCGAAGTCCGTACAGGAGAAATTATTCGCAGACGGTCCGGTGGCCGCGGTGACATACGGTGTTTTTGACGGCATATACAAATCTGTGCTCAGATGCGTTGCAGGCGTATACGAGGTGGCTACTTTCCCGATACCGATACCCGCTGAATACGATATCATTGTAGAGCCTGAGTTTCTGTTCGGCCCGGATGAGCCCTATGTATTTGGTCAAGATTAGCGTCTCCTAAAACAGCGCTATAGAGTATCTAGTATTAAAAGGCCTTAGTTAAAACGAAGGCCTTTTTTTTATTGACTATGAATATTACCGGTGCTACACTATTATAATTCGTATAATTAGCGTCAATACTATATGCATAACGGGGCGTAGCGCAGTCCCCCTTCGCACATATTCTGCGACTCGAAGAAGAATGGCTTCGGGGGATTAATTCGCACATATAACTTATGTCGCAGCGAGAGCAAACCACGCTCCATAAGTTATGTGCTCATTGAATTTGGCTTTACATAGTAAGATATCGGGGCGTAGCGCAGTTTGGCTAGCGCGCTTGGTTCGGGACCAAGAGGTCGGCGGTTCAAATCCGCCCGCCCCGACCAGTTTTTTACAACTATTGTCGGCAGCAGCGGATTTGCAGAACGGGTGAATCCGCCCGACCGAGGACGAAATGTCCGAGGGAGTGCCGAATCCAACTGGATTCGGCCGCCCCGACCATTCTTTTTGGTTTACGATGAAAAAAAGACTTCAAGTTTACTATTCCGGTATGGTTCAGGGTGTCGGCTTTAGATTTACCGCTGAGCGCGTGGCGCGCAGCCTTGGCCTCGCGGGATGGGTGAAAAATGTGCCCAACGGGAGCGTTGAGGCCGTATGTGAAGGTGAGGAGGCAGCGCTCATAGATTTTTTACAGAAGATGAAAAGCGGCCCCATGAAAAACTATATCCGGGATCATCAGGTCAGCTGGCTTGAGCCAACGGGCGAATCCGCTGATTTTAGCGTAAGATTTTAACCTAATTATATGTATGGAACATGATAAAGCTCAAAAATGTAAGCAAGTACTATAAAAATGTGATGGGCGTAAAGCACTTTACGGCACTTGACGATGTCTCGCTTGAAGTTAAAAGTGGTGAGATATTCGGACTATTAGGCCCTAACGGCAGCGGAAAGACAACGCTTTTAAGGTTAATGCTGGGCCTTATTTTCCCGTCAAAAGGGAAGATAAGCGTTTTAGGAAAAAGCCCCAGGGACGTTCGATCCAAGATGAAGATAGGCTATCTTCCCGAACAGCCTTATTTTTATAATTTTTTAAATCCTGTGGAGTTATTGAGTTTCTACGGCTCACTTTTCGGGCTTCGTTCAGGCGAGTTGAAAAAAAGAATACCGGGACTCCTGGATAGAGTGGGGCTTAGCCGTTTCCGGAAGATGCGCGTGAGAAACTTTTCCAAGGGGATGATGCAGAGAGCGGGCCTTGCGGTAAGCCTTATAAACGATCCGGACCTTCTATTTCTTGATGAACCTACACTTGGTCTGGATCCAATAGGAACAAACGAGGTGCAGAATTTCCTGCGGGTATTGAACCGGGAGGGAAAGACCATATTTTTGTGCAGCCATCTTCTGTCCGAAGTCGAGGACTCATGCAGCAGGATCGGCGTTATGAACAAAGGTAAGCTGATCAAAGCCGGAAGGCTGGATGAACTTCTCGTAGCCAAGAATGAGCTTTCAGTCGTAATGCGCGGCATCAGAGAGGCCGATAAAGAGAAGTTGAGCGAACTGGCAAGGCAAAGCGGCGCGGAGATTGTAAGCGTCTCAAGAAAGAAAGATTCTCTTAAAGATTTTTTTGTCAGGGCCATTAGCGGGGAAAAATAAAAGTGAGAAATATATTCATAATCGCCGCGAACACATTCAGAGAGGCGCTGAGGAATAAGCTTCTCAACGTATTGCTGCTCTTTGCCGTTATAGCGATAGCTTCCACCAGATTCTTTACCATTTTCGCGCCGAGTGAGGAGATGAAGATCATGCTGGACACCTCGCTGGGCATCATAAGGTTTATCGGCATGCTGATCACGGTGTTTGTGACAGGCGGGCTACTGCCGCGCGAGATGAGCACCTTGACCATTACCACTATCCTGTCAAAACCGGTAAGCAGGACTCAATTTCTGCTCGGCAAGTTTTGCGGCGCGCTCTATTCCATATTCGCGAATATGGCCATAATGATCGTTATTCTATCCGCCATACTTTTTCTTAAGTTCGGGGCGGTGAATCCCGAGATATTCAAGGCGTTTGTGCTTATCGCCGCTGAATTTGTTGTGCTCTGCGCTATCACCATTTGCCTGTCTACCGTTTCTTCAGAGATGTTCAGTGTTATTTTCGGGATCCTGATCTACGTCATAGGGCATTTGACCAATTATATTCAATACCTGGCAGACAGGTTCGATAGTTTTGCCATGAAAAGCCTCTTATTGAGCCTCTATACGCTTTTACCCAATTTCGAGAATTTCAATATTCAGAACGCGGTTGTGCTTGGCGCCAACGTATCGCTTCAGTATATGGGCAAGGCGCTGGTGTACGGCGCGATATATACGGCAGTGATGCTCATAATAGGATATCTCTTTTTCGCGGAGAGAGAGGTATGATAGAATTACCGGTTAAAGGCCGAATCCGCAAATATATTTTTTTAGGGATCGCCGCCTCACTCTTTATTATATTAGCGCCCATACAGCAATCGATAAATTTCAGCCGGATGACAGAGGATCTTGTAGACCAGATCGTCATCATCCCCGGTGAATTCGTCACGAACTTTGTGATAGGCGGATTCAGGGGCCTGGCGGCGGATATCATGTGGGTCAAGATAGACCATATGTGGCACAGCGGAAGGTGGTTTGAGGTGATGCCCGTGCTGCGCTCTATTACCTGGATGCAGCCGCATTTTATTGAGGCATGGGAGCTTGGGGCGTGGCATCTGGCGTATAATTTGTACGCGTACGCCGGAGAAACTGAGGAAGCGGGAAAGTACATCGAGGAGGGCATCAGATTTCTAAAAGAAGGTGTCGCGAAAAACCGCAACACCCATGACCTCTGGTTTGGGCTTGGCTGGATCTATTACAATAAATTAAAAAATAACGATGAAGGCGCGAGGTATTTTAAGATCGCCACAAGGTTTGACCACCCCAGCTACATAGACAGGATGGTAGCTCACGCCTACAGGAAGAAGGGCGATATAGAGAGTGAGTATAAACAGTGGCAGCACTGCCTGACGGTTTTTACGGATGACGAGTATCATATAAATATTTCGAAGAGGCATCTTGAGGCGGCCGGGAATCGTTTGCGCGAAGAGGGCGGATTATAATGCGGTACGGGATATTCGCGGATATACACTCGAATCTTGAAGCGTATGAGGCTGTTCTTGAGGCGATGCGCGCGGAACGGCTGGACTCATACGTCTGTGCCGGCGATATCGTGGGTTACGGCGCTGACATCTCGCGCTGCATAGAATTGACAAAGGCTATTACGGGCAACGTCATCTGCGGTAACCACGACCAGGCAAGCGCGGGCCGGCTCGATACTAGATATTTTAATCCGGGCGCCAGGGGAGCTGTTAGCTGGACAGCAAAGCGCCTGAATGAGGCGGAGAGGCAATATCTTTCTGATCTCAAGTTGACATATGACGGCGCGGATTTTACGGTTGTCCACGGCTCACTCGATGAGCCTGATAAATACCACTATATCCTGGATGTTAACGCGGCGCTCCGGAATTTTCAGATGATGCGGAAAAAACTGTTGTTTATAGGGCATACGCACAGGCCCATCGTTTATAAGCGCAAGGGCGAGGATGTAAGCGTTACAACCGACCGGGAAGTAAGACTTGAGAAAGACTCTTCTTACATCGTGAATGCCGGTTCGGTCGGACAGCCTCGAGACGGGGATCCCCGCGCCGCTTATGTTGTATACGACAACCGCGAGAACGTCATTCAGATAAAGCGCGTAAGTTACGATGTGAAAAAGGCGCAGGAAAAGATACTGGTAGCGGGCCTGCCGCCGCATATGGCGGAAAGGCTGGGGTACGGTCAATGAAAAAGCAGGACGCGAAAAAGAAGATCCGGAAGCTCTGCAAAGATATAAGGCGGCACGATAGACTCTACCACGAAGAGGATGACCCCGTAATATCTGACAAGGAATACGATGACCTGCTCCGGCAGCTGGCTGAGCTTGAAGAGGCCTTTCCGGAACTCGCGTCCAGTGATTCACCGACAAAGAAAGTAGGCGGCAGGCCTACGGAGGGATTTAAGACAGAGGCGCATATAGTACATATGCTCAGCATGGACAATACATATTCGGCCGACGAAATACGGGATTTTGATGAACGCGTAAAAAAGAATCTCGGTACGGATAAGATCGGCTACATCGTAGAGATGAAAGTGGACGGCGCAAGCATATCTCTGGTGTATGAAAAGGGAAGATTGACCCGCGGCCTCACAAGGGGGGACGGCAGGGTCGGCGATGATGTTACAGTCAATATAAAGACGATAAAGAGTGTGCCTCACCAGCTTAAAGAATGCGGCCACAAGATGCCCGATCTCATAGAGATCCGCGGAGAGGTATATATACCGAATAAGGAGTTCATAGCGCTTAACGAGGAAAAAGAGGAAAATGGCGAAGGGCCATTCGCTAATCCGAGGAACGCGGCAGCGGGCTCGCTAAAGCTTCTGGATCCGGGAATCGCAGCCAACAGGCGCTTAAATATTTTTGTTCACGGCGCGGGCGCCGTAGAAGGCGGCAGAATAGATAGCCAGAGCGCCCTGTATAGTTTTATGAAGGCCGCGGGCCTGAGAGTGAACCCGGAAGCAGAGGCATTCTCCGGCATCGAAGATGCCATAAAATATTGCGCTAGCTGGGAGAAGAAGAAGGATAAGCTTGATTATCATGTAGACGGCATGGTGATAAAAGTCGATTCGTTCGAATCCCAGAAAAAGCTGGGCGCCACCACAAAGAGCCCGCGGTGGATGATAGCGTACAAATTTCCGGCGGAGCGCAAGGAAACGAGATTATTAGACATAAAGGTCCAGGTCGGCCGCACCGGCACACTTACTCCGGTGGCGATATTGGAACCTGTCCGCATATCCGGCTCTGTGGTATCGCGCTCCACGCTTCACAACATGGATGAAATAGAGCGCAAGGATATACAGATCGGCGACAAGGTGATCATTGAAAAAAGCGGTGAGATAATACCCCAGGTAGTGAAAGCCCTTAAGTATAAGCGCACCGGCAAGGAAAAAAGGTTCAGCATGCCCATGGCCTGTCCCGTATGCGGATCGGATGCCGTAAGAGAAGAGGGCGAAGTCGCGGTGAGATGCGAAAACGTATCCTGCGAGGCTCAGGTCAAGCAGAGGATACTTCATTTTGCCTCCCGGAACGCTATGGACATAGAAGGGCTGGGCGTGGCGGTAGTAGAGCAGCTGGTCAATGAAAAACTGATAAGGGATTACGGGGATCTGTATTATCTTGAGCTTGAGGGGATAAGGGCGCTTGAGAGATTTGCTGAAAAATCCGCTCAAAACCTTATGGCCGCCATAGAGAAAAGCAAAGAAAACGAGCTTTCGCGGCTTATATTCGCTCTGGGGGTAAGGCATGTAGGTGTTCACGCCGCGTGGATATTATCGCAGAGATTCGGCTCTTTGGAAAAGATAGCCCGGCAGACTACAGAAGACCTTCAGGCCATAAGAGAGATAGGGCCTGTGATGGCGGAAAGCATCAATAAATTTTTTACGAATAAAGATAATCTAAAAGTCGTAGAGAAGATCAAGGAAGCCGGAGTGAGAACGGCTGAAAAAACAGTTAAGGCCGCGGGCGTATTTTCCGGAAAGACAGTCGTATTCACCGGAGGCATGAGCTCCATGACGCGCGGCGAGGCGGAGGAACTGGTGCGCAAGCAGGGCGGCAGGGCATCCTCAAGCGTCAGCAAGGAAACGGATATGGTGGTCGCCGGCTTAGAGCCCGGCTCAAAATACGATAAGGCAAAAAAACTGGGCGTGAGGATATTGACGGAAGATGAGTTCAGGGGGATGATAAAAAAATGAGATGGCTTAGATCATTATTGATAGTATTCCTGGTCGTGAATATAGCGGGTTGCGCTGAACTGAGAAGAAAATTCGTGAAGAAGAGCGAGACAAAGCCGGAGGAACGTTCCTTCTACCGCATAGAGGAGTATCAGCCAAAGCCGCCCCATGAGCGTTACAAGGAAAGCTACATGATGTGGCATAATTGGCACCTGGATCTCTTGAGAACGGAGGGCAACAGCCGGAAGCGCGATATAAATTCGGCAAGCGAGGCCCTGAAGCATCTTACTGCCATGAGGGACCTGCTGGCCGAGGAGAAGGCAGGTGAGCTTGATGAACAGGCGGCGAAGTTGCAAGGCATCATAGATGGATTAAAGAACGGGAGGAGTAATGTGATGGATGACATTAACACCCGTAAGGCCGCTGAACGCATGGAAAGAACAGTCATAAATATGTACTCATATAACAAGATGAAAGAATTCATAAAAACCGCAATCGAACTTAAGGGGGGTGAAAACGAATAGTTTATGAAACGGATGATCAAAAAGATAGTTGTAGGAGGCCTCGAGACCAATTGTTATATTTTCGCGGACCTCAATACAAAGGAAGCCGCTCTTATAGATCCCGCAAGCGACGGGGATAATGTTATTAAGTCGGAACTCCAAAAACACGGCCTTCTTTTGAAATGCATCATAAATACGCACGGACACGGTGACCACATATCATCGAACTATAAGTTCGATGCCCCTATCTATATCCATAAACTGGATGCCAATTTCCTGGAGAACACCGAACTTAATCTCTCGGCGGCGTTCGGGCTTAAGATAACGAGCCCGCCCGCAAGCCGGATGCTCGATGACGGCGACGTGATAGAGGTGGGAGGGCTGAAGCTTAAGGTCCTGCACACGCCCGGGCATACGCCCGGCGGTATCTCGCTTCTGGGGGACGGCATAGTATTTACCGGCGACACTCTTTTTCATAACAGTGTCGGAAGAACGGATTTTACTTACGGCTCTGGCCGGCAGCTGGTGAATTCGATAAGGATAAAGCTTCTGCCGCTTGCTGACGAGACAGTGGTCTATCCGGGGCACGGCCCGTCAAGCACTATAGGCAGGGAAAGGCGCGATAATACATTCATATCCACGAATGTCGCGTAATGACCCGATGGATGGGAATATAGACCAGTTTCTGGACTACCTCTCCGTAGAGAGAGGGTTGTCCAAAAATACACTGTCCTCATACTCCCGTGACCTTAATAAGTTCGTGGATTATCTGGAAAAGAGGCGTGTAAAGAGATTCAGCGATGTCACAAAGTCTGACATAACAGACTTCATGCTTTTTCAGAAGGACAGGGGCTTATCGGCTAATTCCATCGCGCGCGGCCTGGCGGCGATGAAGGTATTGTTCAGGTTTCTCGCCCGCGAGACAGTCCTTAAGACGGACATCGCCAGTGTCATCGAAACGCCGAAGCTGTGGAAGCATCTTCCTGACGCGCTGTCCCTGGCCGAAGTGGAGAAGATCCTTTCCGCGCCTAACCAGAAGGACAATACCGGCATGAGAGACAAGGCTTGCCTTGAGCTGATGTACGCGACCGGGCTGAGGGCATCCGAAGTGGTCAATCTTGATCTAAAGGATGTCAATCTTGACCTGGGAGTCTTAAGATGTATCGGTAAGGGCTCAAAGGAGAGAGTGGTACCGCTTGGCAGTAAGGCCATAGACGCTATAAGAAGATACAATGCAAGAGTAAGGCCGGCGCTTTTAAAATCTACTTCAGAGGGAGGCCTTTTTTTGACCAGGCTTGGAAAGAAGATGTCCAGGCAGATGCTCTGGAAGATCATCAAGGGGTACGCCAAGAGGCTGCGCATAGACAAAAGGGTGACTCCCCATACCCTGAGACATTCATTCGCGACTCATCTGCTGGAAGGGGGCGCTGACCTGCGTGTGGTGCAGGAGATGCTGGGGCATTCCAATATATCCACAACGCAGATCTACACGCACATAAACAAGGAAAGACTGAAATCCATACATAAGAAATTCCACCCCCGGCCCTGAAAGGTTATGATGGACAGGAATATTAGAGCCAATATGCTGGAGGGGATGCGCCGCATGCTCCCCAAAGAAGTTTTCAAGATAATAAGGCGTATGGCAAGATCGGCTGAAGAGCAGCAGCTTAAGGCATACGTCGTGGGCGGATTCGTGAGGGATCTTTTGCTCGGCCTTAAAAACCTGGACGTGGACATTGTAGTGGAGGGTGACGCTATCGAATTTGCCGGATCCGCCGCGGAGAGGCTTAACGCCGCACTTGTGGCGCACAAAAAATTCGGCACAGCCACCCTGATATTCAGAAAGCCTGTCGGGGGCGTAAAATTTAAAATAGATATCGCGACTGCCAGAACGGAGACCTATCAGCATCCGGCGGCGCTGCCGTCGGTAAGGTTCGGCTCTATAAGAGATGATCTGTATAGGAGGGATTTTACCATCAACGCGATGGCTGTAAGTATGGATAAGAAGAATTTCGGCGAGCTGATAGATTTTTTCGGCGGAAGGCGGGATCTCGAGCGCAAGAGAATAAGGGTACTGCATGGGAAGAGCTTTATCGATGACCCTACGAGGATATTCAGGGCCGTAAGGTTTGAACAGAGATACGGCTTCAAGATCGACAAGGAAACAGTTTCCCTGATAACCCACGCCCTCAAGCGGGAGATGTTCGATAAGGTATCCGGCGAAAGGCTTTGGGGGGAGATAGAGCTATTATTGAAGGAAAGTGATCCTCTTAAAGCCATAAAAAGAATGCGGACTCTTTACGGGCTCAGATCCATCGATCCGAAGATAAGGTTCGGAAGCAAATCCGAGAATATATGCAAAAATATAAAAGGCCTTTACGGGCGGTTTAAGGTGTATTTTTTAAAGAAGAGGCCGCTTGACCTGTGGCTGGCCTACTTTATGGCGATAATAGATAACCTGAGCCTTAAGGAGACGCTTGAGGCCTGTTCCAGATTTGCCGTGAAACGCGGTGACCGCCTGAGGCTTGTATCCTGCAAGAAGAATGAAAAAAGCGTTATGCGTATGCTCTGCGATAAAAGTGAGGTCGATCCAAGCGTGATCTACAGGCTGCTTGAGCCGCTTCCTTACGAGACGCTTCTTTATATCATGGCAAAATGCGGAAGGGGCCTTGTAAAAGTGAGAGTGAAGGATTTTCTTACGAAATATAACGGCATGCGGCTCAAGATGCGCGGGGAAGATCTAAAGAACATCGGTATAAGCCCGGGGCCGGAATTTACAAAGATATTGGAGAAAGCCCTTTACGCGAAGCTGGACGGAAAGCTTAAGACAAAGCGGGACGAGATCAGTTTCGCTAAGCGATCAGCGGGGGTAGTAAAGTAACGGAACTGCTAAACCACGAAACGGAGATATTATAATGGGAGTCAGGCCGGACAGGGTAGCCAGCGCGATAAGACGAGAGGTAAGCAATATAATCCAGGAAGAGATCAAAGACCCCAGGGTGGGGTTTACCACTATAACAAAAGTAGAGATAACTCCGGATCTAAGGCACGCCAAGATATACTACAGCGTTCTCGGCGATGAAAAGCAGAAGCTGTCCACTCAGATCGCCCTTAGAAACGCGAAGGGTTTTATAAGGAAGCTCATCGGGTCCAGGCTCAAGCTTAGGCTCACTCCGGATATAGCGTTCAAGATGGATAAGACCGTGGAATACAGCGATAAGATAGACAGGATCCTCGAAAAAATAAATAGAGACAAAAAGGAGAGGGGCGAGTAGGGGGACGCATGGGATTAAAAAAAGTATCTGGGGCTATCCGGAAGTACAATAACTATGTTATCACTTCTCACATCGATACGGAAGGCGACGCCCTCGGAAGCGAAATGGCGGTATTCCATCTTGTAAAGCAGCTCGGAAAAGAAGCCGTCATCGCGAATACGGATGAAGTGCCGGACAGGTATAAGTTTCTGAAGGGATGGGATAAGATGGTGGTCGGAGATGATAAGCGCAAGCTTAAAGGCCACGATAACATCATCGTAGTCGATTGTCCCACCATCGAAAGATGCGGCGCTATAGGCCCTGTGATCGAGCGCTCAAAGGTCAAGATCGTCATCGACCATCATGTGAGCAATGAGCGCTACGGCGATTTTAACTGGGTAGATCCGGACGCCTCCTCCTGCGGGGAGATGATCTTTAATCTTTACAGAGAGATGGGCCTGAATATCAATGAAGATATAGCGGTCATGCTTTATGTGGCCATTTTGACAGACACCGGAAGTTTCAGGTATGAGTGCACAAGCCCTGAGACTCACAGAGCGGCGGGCGAGCTTATAAAACTTGGCGTACATCCTCCTAAAGTTGCGGAGAGGATATACGAGACAAAAGAGATGGGCGATATTGAACTGTTATCCAGGGCCCTTTCCACAATAAAATTGACCGATGACAAGAAGATCTCTTATATGCATGTGACAAAAGAGATGCTTGATGAGACCGGGATGGACGCTGAAAGGACCGACGGGTTTGTTAATTACGCAAGGAGCATCCAGGGCTCAGAGATATCGATCTTTTTCAGGCAGGACGCCAATGACGCGCGGAAAGTTTACGTGGGTTTCCGCTCTAAGGGAATGGCTAATGTAAACATGCTCGCCAGCAAATTTGGAGGAGGCGGCCACCCTAAGGCGTCAGGGTGCGTTCTTGTGGGAGACCTGGATAAGGTGATGAACCAGGTATTGACCACAGCAGAGGAATTCCTGTGATAAATGATGATCCAAGCGGCATAATTATAATCGATAAACCAAAAGGCCTGACCAGTCACGACGTTGTGGATATAGTAAGGCGGGTGTTCCGGATGAAAAGGGTCGGCCACGCCGGAACACTTGACCCCATAGCGACAGGTGTTTTGGTGATACTCCTCGGCAGGGCCACCAAGCGGTCAAACATGCTCTCCGGCGCGGATAAGGAATATTCAGCCATGCTGAAATTGGGCGTAAGCACTGATTCGGCAGACGCGTATGGAAAGGTGACGAAGACATCCCGGCTGAACTCACTTGACGCGGAGAGCGTTGAAAAGGCTGTCTTGAGTTTTAAGGGCGAGATAGAGCAGGTGCCGCCCATGTTTTCCGCGGTGAAGTATAAGGGGAAGAGGCTGTATAAATTGGCCAGAAAAGGCGTTACCGTAGAGAGAAAGGCCCGGAAGGTGACCATCAAAAATATATCGATCAGTGAAATAGGCCTGCCGGATGTATCCTTAGACGTTGTGTGCACTAAGGGGACTTACATAAGGCAGCTCTGCGCGGATATCGGGGAAAAACTGGGCTGCGGCGCCCACATGACAGAGCTTAGAAGGACGAGGTCCGGGGATTTTAATATTTCCGAGGCCGTAAGCATCGATAGCTTAAAGAAGGCCTCCGGATCCGGAGGAGAACCGGCAAAATTACTGATCTAAAGATGAAGATAGTATACGGAACAGGAAAACTGAATATGAAGCGGCCCACCGTCGTGACCATCGGGATATTTGACGGTGTGCACAGGGGCCATAGAAAGATCCTGAGGCTAATAAGAAAAAGCGCAAAAAAAAGGAAGGCCGAAAGCTGCGTGATAACGTTTGATCCGCATCCGTCAAGGGTCTTGCATCCCGGCAGGATACCGCCGATGCTTGTATCCACGAAACACAAACTTGGTTTACTGGCCGCCGAAGGGATGAACACCGCCATTCTCATAAAATTCACTAAAAAATTAGCCGGTGTGGATCCCCGGAGCTTTGTGGAGGGTGTTCTCGTAAAGAAGATGAATATAAGCGAGCTCCTCGTGGGGAGGAATTTTTTGTTCGGGAGGGAGAGGTCCGGCACCCTGAAAAAATTGAGGCAGCTTGGCAAAAGATACGGTTTCGCGGTGCATATTGTATCGCCCTTGAGATCCGGAAAGAAGATAATAAGCAGTACTATTATCCGCAAGCTTATCATGGCCGGCAGGCTGAAGGAAGCCGGGAAGATGCTGGGCAGGGAGGTCTCAATACTCGGCACTGTGATAAAGGGCAGCAAGAGGGGCAGGATACTCGGTTTTCCCACCGCCAATCTGGACTTACATCATGAGGCGATCCCGCCAAGCGGCGTTTACATTGTACGCGTGAATTTAATGAATAGTGTTTATTCGGGGATCATGAATATAGGTTTCCGTCCCACATTTACCGCCGAAGGAGAGGAGCTTGAGCCGACTGCCGAAGCCCACATCTTAAATTTCAAAAAGAATATTTACGGAGAGGATATGGAGGTGGTCTTTCTCAAACGGATCCGCGGCGAAAGGAGATTCACCCATAGGGACCATCTTCGCGCGAGGATAGCGGGGGACGTTAAAAAAGCGAAAAAATATTTCAGGAAATCATGAATATAATATTTTTTGGAACGTCACATTTCGCGGTAAGCGCGCTGAAAAAAATAGCGGCGAGTGAACATCATGTTCTGGCGGTAGTCACGCAGCCTGACAGGAAAAGAGGCAGGCATTTGAAGGTGTTGGCGGCGCCCGTAAAAATAGAGGCGGAAGAGCTGAAGATACCTATTTTTCAGCCGGAGAATATATCGGACGCGGGATTCATCGGGAGGCTTAAGGCGATGAACGCCGACCTTTTTGTGATCGTGGCATTCGGTATCATATTAAAAAATGACATTCTCAATATGCCCAGATCATACTGCCTGAATGTTCACGGCTCGCTTCTTCCTAAATATAGGGGAGCGGCTCCCGTTAAGTGGGCTATTGTAAACGGAGATAAGGTGACCGGTGTCACGATCATGAAAGTAAGCCGCCAGCTTGATGCCGGCGATATACTTCTTCAGGAGGAGATCGAGATCACTCCCGGGGAAACAAGCGTGTCCCTCGAACGGAAGCTGGCGGATAAGGGGGCGGACCTTTTACTTGAGGGCATCAAGCTTATAGAGCGCGGAAAGGCCCTTTTTAAGGAACAAAATGAAAGTGACGCGACGTATGCCCCCAAGCTTACCAAGCACGACGGACATATCGACTGGAAAATGGGTACTTTAGCCATGCTTGACAGGATAAGAGGGCTTAAGCCGTGGCCCGGCACATATACCTTTCTTGACAGCCACGTTCTCAAGATAATAGAGGCGGAAGCCGTATTGGGCGAAGGCCTGTCAGGTTTTAAGCCGGGTGAGATCGCGGCCGTGGACGATGAGAAAGGCCTGATCGTGAAGACAGGTGACGGCGCGGTTTCTATAACCCAGCTGCAGCTTGAGGGCAAGAAAAGGATGTCCGCGCGGGTATTTTTACGCGGCCACAGGCTTGAAACAGGCAAAAAGCTCGAATAATCGGCTTATTAATGTATATAGTAGTTTTGACTTGATTATGATATTAATTATGCTATAATCAACACTCAAATCGAGTAAACCAGTAGCGACTTAAGATCAAGGAGGAAGGTAAATGGCAATAAAGATAGGTATTAACGGATTCGGAAGAATAGGCCGCCAGGTATTTAAAATAATGCTTGAGAAGGGCAATTTTGATGTAGTGGCGATAAACGATCTTACTGACGCCAAGACACTGGCCCACCTGTTTAAATATGATTCGGTTCACGGTAGGTTTCAGGGTGAAGTAATGGCAAAGGGTAACAGCATCGTTGTAAACGGCAAAGAGACTGAGGTCCTGAGCATAAAAAATCCCGCCGAATTACCGTGGAAGGCTAAGAGCGCCGAGATAGTGGTGGAATCGACGGGCGTATTCAGGGATAAGGCAAAAATAGCCCTTCATCTTGAAGCCGGAGCGAAAAAAGTGCTCTTAACGGTTCCCGCAAAGGATGAGATAGACAATATGATCGTTCTGGGTGTAAACACAGAAGCGTTGAAGGCGACGGATAAGATAGTATCCAACGCTTCATGCACCACAAACTGCGTTGCTCCTATGGCAATGGTATTGAATGACGCCTTCGGCCTTGAAAAGGGCCTGATGACCACGATCCACGCGTACACGAATGACCAGGCTGTTCTGGACATGCCCCACAAGGACCTGAGAAGGGCGCGAGCCGCGGCGGTGAATATCATTCCCACGACAACCGGCGCCGCGAGAGCTGTGGGAAAGATCATACCGGAGCTTAAAGGCAAGCTGAACGGAATGGCGATAAGGGTACCTGTTGCATGCGGTTCAGTGACTGACCTGGTAGCTAAATTAAAGAAGAAGACTACTATAGAGGCCATAAATGACGCGTTCAAGCAGGCGGCGGCAAAAATGAAGGGCATCCTTGAATATTCCGAAGATCCGCTGGTATCGAGTGACATAATCGATAACCCGCATTCCTGCATATTTGACGCGCAGTCGACCATGGTCTCGGGCGAGGATGATTTTGTGAAGATAGTGGGCTGGTATGACAACGAGTGGGGTTATTCAAACAGAGTGGTGGAGCTGATTGAACTTATGTCTAAAATTGGTAAGTAGTTACGAAAAGGACAATTTTTGATACCTGTCAAAATTAGGGCAAAATCTCAAATAGTTCCCAAAGATAAAATCTTATCTTGCTCGACTTTGGCAGAAAGGGCATATCGCTACAGATGAATAAGCAAATCAGGACATTAGAGATAACAGTAGACAAAAGTCACATTATAACTATTGGAGAACGATTATATGGTGAATCAATAGAGCTTATCAGGGAGCTTATTAATAACGCGTATGATGCCGATGCTACCGAAGTTAAAGTAACGATAGAGGATAGCCAAATTGTAGTTGAAGACGATGGTAGTGGTATGGATTTCGATGGCCTACGACAGTATTTCAATATTGGCTCTACCTTAAAAAGAGACAACCCGAAATCGTCGAGGTTCGAAAGAGACAGAATCGGAGAGTTTGGGATAGGTAAATTTGCCTCGCTTTCAGCCTGTTCTTGTTTTGAGCTATGGACAAAGAAAGACGGTTTTCAGGCCAAGATTATTTTTGATAAAGAAGAATGGAGTAAATCCATGGATAAATGGCATATACCGCTTGAGATTGAAGAAGTAGATCGCCGCCTTAAAGACAGCACTAAAGTTACACTCAAAGGACTAACGAAGAAATTTAACATACAAGATGTGGAAAGACGCATTATCGAAGCCGTGCCCATTAAGGCTCCCGACTTTTCAGTTTATCTCAACGGCCATAAAGTAACTGCCCGATTTATCCCCGGTCATAAAATACCTTTTCTAGAAGGAACTGAATATGGCGTCGTTCACGGCGAAATCATTATCAGCTCATCGATGGACCAGGATATATCCAGCCAATTAAAGAAAAGGCAGCTGAATTGGATTCGGAACCAGTAGAAGGGATAACCCAGAAGAAAAAGAGAAAAAGAAAACCCACGATTAAGAAGTTAAATCCTACGGCCGTGGTTAAGAAATTAAAATTAGGCCACCAAGGGGTAAGTTGTTGTATCGACAATTTGGTCCCGAAGGGCCAGAATGTTTTACAGAAGGCACCATTATTTATATAAACCGTGACCATCCGCTTTATCAGAAAGAAGTACAAAAGAAAGATACTTATATATTGCATATTGCTCGACTGCTGACACAAGAAATCTGTCTTATGAAGAATCCACGCAATCCCCGACAGGCCTTTCAGAGACAGAGCAAGCTTTTGCAGGATGCCTTAGTAGAAAAGCAAAAGACAGAAATTTCATAAATAAATTGTTGCTGATAAATGCAAAAAAGATGAAAATTGGCCTTGACAACTCCAGAAATCTATGTAAAATGGAACTATGTATTCCAGATTGATTAAACCACCGGAGGGCAAGTCTTTCTTTTTGTTTGGTCCCCGGGGCACAGGTAAAACCACATGGGTAAAACTTACTTTTCCTAACGCCATTTATTTGGATTTGTTAGAGGCGGAGCTTTTTAACGATCTCTTGGCCAATCCCCAACGGCTTGAAAATTGTATTCCGAAAAATTTTGAAGATTGGATCATTATTGATGAGCTGCAGCGCATTCCGGATCTTTTGAATGAAATCCATCGATTGATTGAAAAATATAAATATAAATTTGTTCTAACCGGTTCAAGCGCCAGGAAAATAAAACGCAAAGGTCCTAATTTATTGGCAGGGAGGGCATTGACTTACTCCTTGCACCCCCTTACTGTTTCGGAACTGGGAGGAGATTTTAAATTAAATCATTCACTAAATTTTGGACAGCTTCCCTGTGTTTATACTGAACCGAATCCTAAAAATTATCTTGAAAGCTATGTAAAAACGTATCTTGAAGAAGAAATAAGACAAGAAGGGTTGACAAGAAATTTGGGTGCATTTACTAGATTCTTAGAAGCGGCAAGTTTTTCCCAAGGCTCTGTTCTCAATATCTCTTCAATCGCCCGGGACTGTGCCATTGAGCGAAAAGTCGTTGAAAATTATTTTACGATATTAGAAGACTTGCTTATTGCTTATCGATTGCCAGTTTTTACTAAAAAGACAAAACGTCGGCTTGTCGCTCATCCAAAATTTTATCTCTTTGACGTAGGAGTCTACCGCACATTACGGCCTACGGGACCTCTTGATATGCCAGAGGCAGTTGATGGGGTTGCCATTGAGACGCTTCTTTTTCAGGAGCTCAATGCGATTAATGCTACTTTGAATCTGGGTTATACACTCTATTATTGGAGAACGTCTAATAATATGGAAGTGGATTTTGTGCTGTATGGAGATAGGGGTATTCGGGTATTTGAGATCAAACGAACTGACAAAGTTTCAAAACCAAGGCTGAGTGGATTAATATCATTCCTTAAAGATTATCCTATGGCAAAGGCTTATTTTATTTATGGCGGGAAACGGTACATGAGACAGGAGGCAATAGAGATTATCCCTATGGGTGATGCGCTTAAAAAACTTCCTGATATTTTGCGATGAGATTTTTTAAGTTAAAACGCTCTTTTTACATGAAAAACACTTCACACTTTTTGCTTAAAACACTTCCCAGCTCGGAGGAATATAAGATGTTATACGCTGGTCAAAAATAACCATAGCAGGATGGTAACAAAAGGGTTAGAACAAAAAATATTTTATCATTCTAATACAGTATCATAAGTTCTGCTGGTACGACAACGAGTGGGGTTATTCAAACAGAGTGGTGGAGCTCATAGAGCTTTTGTCGAAGAAGTAGTGACTCCTCGCCTTCGGCATTCTGACTGGCTCGGAGTAATTTGCGCGTTGTGGAATGCGGGCAAATTAGGGCGGGCGAGACTTGTAACAACGGAAGAAGGATATGAATAAGAAGACGATAACTGATATAGACATAAAAGGTAAGCGGGTCATCGTGCGGGTGGACTTTAACGTGCCCCTGGATGAGAAGCTCAACATAACCGATGATTCAAGGATACGAGGCGCGCTTTCTACGATACAGTATTTGATCAAGAACGGCGCGAAGGTCATCCTGATGAGCCATCTGGGCAGGCCCGAAGGTAAAGTGAAGGATGAGATGAGGCTTACTCCTGTGGCCAAAAGGCTGGGCGAGCTTCTGGGCAAAGAGGTGAAGAAGGCGGATGATTGTGTGGGCGATGATATCGCGAAGGCTGTTTCCGCGATGGAGCCGTCCGATGTTTTACTGCTTGAGAACCTTCGATTCCACAAGGAAGAGACAATGAATGATCCCGGATTCGCCAGGCAGCTTGCTTCTTACGCGGAAATTTTTGTAAATGATGCCTTTGGCACTTGCCACAGGGCACATGCCTCCACGGAAGGCATAACTAAGTATCTGCCGTCAGTCGCCGGATTTCTGGTAAGTAAAGAGATCGAATATTTCGAAAAGGCCACAAGGAACCCGGATAAGCCATACGTGGCGATTCTGGGCGGAGCGAAGGTATCAGATAAAATAGAAGTCATCACCAGTCTTATGGAGAAAGTGGACGCCATTCTTATAGGCGGCGCAATGGCTTATACGTTTTTAAAATCAGAGGGCATTGATATAGGGAATTCAAAACTTGAGCCTGATAAGATAGGCCTGGCAAAAGAGATCCTGAGTAAAGCCAGATCGAAGAATGTCCGAATACTTCTGCCGAACGACCATGTCATATCGGACAAGATAGACGCCGGCGCGAGCACAGAGATCGTGGAACATAATATTCCCGAAGGTAAGATAGGCCTGGATATAGGGCCTAAGACGGTAAAAAAATTCGAGGAGATATTAAAAGACGCGAAGACGATTATCTGGAACGGGCCGGTAGGATTTTTTGAGCTTAAGCCTTTCAGCAAGGGGACCGAAGAGCTGGCAAGATTTCTGGCGGATTCGAATGCCACTACCATCATCGGCGGCGGCGACACAGCAGCCGCGATATACGAATTGAACTTGAACACCAGGATGTCGCACATATCGACGGGCGGCGGCGCGTCGCTTGAGTATCTGGAGGGTAAGATACTTCCGGGCATCGCGGCGCTGAACGACAAGTGACATCACGTCATTGCGAGCGTAGCGAAGCAATCCCTGACTGAGATTGCCTGCAATGACGTAGAAAAATGAGGTAAATAAATGCGTAGAGTGATTATTGCCGGAAACTGGAAGATGAATAAGACCATCCCTGAGGCAATTGAGCTGGTGAGCGGCCTTAAGAGGGGCGTAGCGGATATAACAAATATTGACATCGTGGTAATACCTCCGTATACGGCGCTGAGTGAGATATCCGACATGCTGGTGGAGACAAACATCGATGTCGGCGCGCAGGATGTATATTGGGAAGAAAAAGGCGCTTTTACGGGACAAGTGGCGCCGTCAATGCTTAAGGATGCCGGCGTGAAATACGTGGTCATCGGGCATTCCGAGAGGCGGCAGTATTTTGGCGAGACCAATGAGACAGTAAATAAGAAATTGAAAGCGGCCCTTAATGCCGGATTATCGCCTATAATGTGCGTGGGTGAGCGGCTTGAAGAAAGAGAAGGCGGCAAGGCCTTTGATGTAATAAAGGATCATGTGGAAAACGGGCTGGCGGGATTCTCTAAAGACGACGCACAGAAGATAGTAATAGCATATGAGCCTGTATGGGCCATCGGAACCGGAAAGACTGCCACGCCGCAGCAGGCCGAAGAGGTCCACAAATATATTCGTGAATTATTGGCTAAGATGTATAATGAGTCTGTAGCCTCGGAAATACGCATTCAGTACGGCGGAAGCGTGAAGCCGGAAAATATCAATGATCTCATAAATCAGCAGAATATAGACGGGGCTCTTGTGGGAGGGGCCAGTCTTAAGGTAGAGCAGTTTATTCCCATTGTGAAGGAATCAGCCAAAAAGGGGGCTTGACATATGCAAATGTTTCTTATGATAGTTCACGTTTTTGTGAGTATTGTCCTGATATCAGTGATCTTACTTCAGGCAGGCCGCGGAGGCGGAGTAAGCGAGATGTTTGGCGGGAGCTCGACAAACACGATATTCGGCACTTCCGCTACCAAATTCCTAATGCGGGCAACGACCGTATGCGCGGTGCTTTTCATCTTGACGAGCCTGTCGCTCGCGATGCTTTCGTCAGGGCGCTCGAAGTCTCTTATGAGCTCAAAAAGCGCCATGACTAAAGACATGGAAAATGCCATGGATGTCCCGCTTGAGGAGAGTGTAAACGAGGTGGATGCTGACACCGCGGCTGTGGCTATACCCGTTGTGAAAACTGCAGATTTCCCGGAAGAAGCCGCGGGCGGGGCAGAAGAGGAAGTACCAGTTGAGGAAGCAGCAAAAGAGGAAGTACCAGTTGAACCGTAATAAACCAGGAAATCCCCACTCAAAGATACCGGTAAAGCCGCTACTAATAATAGCGGCTTTTATCTTTCTATGCCTTGCCGCCTCGGCGTTTGCCGGTTATTTTGGCGATGCTTATGTGACCGGCTCTATAGCCGATGCCGTAAGCCTTATACCTTTTTTGTCCACTGACAGTTCATCGCATTCGATAACGGGCATGATCTTTAACGGCCTCACCAAATTCGACAAAAACTTGAACATCATAGGGGATCTCGCCGAGAGATGGGACGTATCCGAAGACGGAAAAGAAATAACCTTCTATTTAAGAAAAAACGTAAGGTGGCATGACGGTATGCCTTTGACTACGCGCGATATTAAATTCACATTCGAGGCCATCCTTGACCCTAAGAACGCGTGCCCTTACGTCTCCAGCTATAGAGATATACAGAGCGTGGACATCATAGACGACTATACGGTCAAATTCACGTATTCACAGCCTTACGCGCCCGCGCTGTCAAAGTTGGGTATCGAGATCGTACCCGAACATATACTGAAGGGCGAGGACCTGCGTACGTCCAAATTCAAAAGAGATCCTCTTGGGTGCGGCGCCTATATACTGGAGAAATGGAAGAGTGATCAATATCTTATCCTTAATTCCAATCATGATTATTTTGAGCACAGGCCTTATATAGATAAGTATGTGATGAGGGTCATACCTGATCTGGCGGTCCAGTTTCTGGAGCTTGCCACAGGCGGGATCGACACGATGGGCCTGACGGCTTACCAGTACTTTTACAGGACGGCTAGCGAAAAATTCAAGTCGAAATTCAATACGTACACATATCTTTCCCGCGCCTACGCGTATGTGGGTTACAATCTGGAGGACCCGCTTTTTAGTGATAAGAGGGTGCGGAAGGCGCTGAGTTACGCCATCAATAAAAAAGAGATCATTGACGGCGTACTGCTTGGCATGGGCGAGCCGTGCACCGGGCCGTTTTTCAAGGAGACGCCTTATTACAGCAAAAAGGCGGAGCAGTATAAATACGATAAGGAAAGGGCGCTTGAGCTTCTTGGTGAAGCGGGCTGGCGCGATTCAGACGGAGACGGCATCCTGGATAAAGACGGCGCTCCATTCAAATTTAAACTCATTACCAATCAGGGCAATAAAGACAGGGAAGATATCGCTACTATCGTCCAGAGGGAGTGGCAAGAGCTGGGCGTGGATGTTGAGATACAGATAATAGCGTGGGCGGCATTCTTAAAAGAGTATGTGGATAAGAAGAATTTTCAGGCGGTCATCTTAGGCTGGTCGCTTCCTATGGACCCGGACTGTTTTGTGGTGTGGCATTCTTCAAGCGCGGTTGAGGGAGGCCTCAATTTTATTTCGTTTAAGAATGAAGAGGTGGACGCCCTGATAGAGGAGGGCAGAAGGACATTTGATGTATATGAGAGGATCCGGATATATAACAGGATCCATGAGATAATAGCCGAGGAAGCGCCTTATACTTTTTTATATTTTCCTTACGCGCGTGTCGCGATCTCTAACAGGTTTAAAGGGATAGAGCCGGCGCCAGCGGGGATAGGCTATAATTTTGTAGACTGGTACGTTGATCCGGGCGAGGTAAGGTACTGACCATGCTTAGTTACATAATAAGAAGATCGCTTTTAATAATACCGATGTTGCTGGGGATATCGCTTATCACGCTTATGATAATGCATCTGGCCCCCGGGGACCCGGCGAGCCTGAGGTATGGCCTGAATCCGGAGGTGGGCGGCTCAGCAAGGACACAATTCAGGGAGATCTACGGCCTGGATAAGCCGGTTCATGTGCAGTATTTTATGTGGCTTAAGAGGATGGCCGTTCTCGATTTTGGGAATTCATTCATCGATGACAGGCCGGTCATACAGAAAATAGGCGAGAGGCTGCCGGCTACGCTGCTATTGAGCATAGCGTCTATTTTGTTGATTTATTCGATCTCTATCCCCATCGGCATAAGTTCCGCGGTCAAAGCGAATTCACCTTACGACAGATTGATGACGATCGTTGTATTCATCGGATACGCGACCCCAAGCTTCTGGTTCGCGCTGATCCTTATAATGTTTTTCGGTGTAAGGCTGGAGTGGTTTCCCATATCCGGCATGAGGCCGTGGTACGTGGATTACTATCCGTTTTTTGCCTCGCTAAAAGACCTGGCGTGGCGAATGGTGCTGCCTGTCATGGCGACTTCGCTGGTGAGCCTCGCGGGGATATCGCGTTACATGCGCTCAGGCATGCTTGAGGTCTTAAGGCAGGATTATATAAGAACGGCGCGGGCTAAAGGATTAAGCGAGCGGCGGGTCATCTACAGGCATGCCTTGAAAAACGCGCTGTTACCCATTGTAACTATTGCCAGCATGATACTTCCTTCGTTGATAGGTGGCAGCTTTATTATCGAGACTATTTTCGCATGGCCCGGTATGGGCAGGCTCGGGTATGAGGCGATCATGAACCATGATCTGCCTACGGTCATGGGTGTAGGGATAATATCAGTATTTCTTACGCTTTTAGGGCTGATATTAGCGGATGTTTTGTACGCCGTCGTAGACCCAAGGATCAGATATGAATGACATGTTTAAAGAGATTGTGAAAAATAAACAGGTGTTATTTGGCGTGGTGGTGATCTTATTTATGTTTATCGTCGCGCTGTTCGCGCCTGTTCTAGCCACCCATGATCCGCTGGAGCTGGATCTATCGGCCGATGTAAGGTTGCAACCGCCGTCCGCTGAGCACATCTTTGGGACCGATGACATGGGAAGGGACTTGTTCAGCAGGATGGTCTACGGCGCGAGGATATCTTTGTCTGTGGGCTTTATCGCTGTAGCTATAATGCTTGTGATAGGCGTTACGCTGGGAGTCATCGCCGGATACTACGGAAAATGGGTGGATACTCTGATCATGAGGCTGGTCGAGATAATGATGTGCTTTCCGCGTTTTTATCTCATACTTATGATCTTAGCTTTTCTGGGCCCGTCAATAATATACGTTATGATCGTGATAGGCCTTACAAGCTGGACAGGGCTTACAAGGCTTGTCCGCGCGGAGTTTTTATCGTTGAGGGAAAGGGAATACGCTATAGCGGCGAAGGCGCTGGGCGCCTCTGACATGAGGATAGCTTTCAGGCATATATTGCCGAATGCCCTTGCTCCTGTATTCGTCAGCATAACATTGAGCTTGGGCGGCGCCATACTGCTGGAAAGCGGCTTGAGTTTTCTTGGCCTTGGCGTTCAGATACCAACGCCAAGTTGGGGCAATATTATAAGCACCGGAAGATTTTACATAGACAGCGCCTGGTGGCTTACGGTGATCCCGGGCCTGTCTATATTGTTGACTGTTTTGAGCTTCTATCTTGTGGGTGAGGGGCTGCGCGTTATCCTTGACCCAAGGATGAAAAGGTGATCATGGCGCTGTTACAGGTAAAGAATTTAAAGACGCATTTTTTCGCGGAGAGCGAAGTCCGCAAGGCTGTCGACGATGTCAGCTTTGTCGTACAGGAAGGTGAGACCTTCGGGCTTGTGGGTGAGTCAGGCTCCGGCAAGACTGTGACGGCGTTATCCATACTGAAACTGGTCGATGAGCCGGGAAGGATAGTCGGAGGAGATATAATATTCGGAGGGCGATCCCTTCTTGAGCTAAGTAAAGAAAATATGCGCAAAATAAGGGGCAATGATATTTCAATAGTTTTTCAGGAGCCTTTGACCGCGTTAAATCCTGTCCTTTCGATCGGCGAGCAGGTAACGGAGCAGATCCACGCGCATAGAGACGTAAGTAAGGAAGAGGCTAAAGAAACGGCCCTTGCATGCTTGAAGGAAGTACATCTGCCGCAGCCTGAACGTGTATTCTATGATTATCCGCACAGGTTGAGCGGCGGGATGAGGCAGCGGGCGATGATAGCCATGGCGCTATGCCTGAGGCCAAGACTTCTCATAGCGGATGAGCCTACTACCGCCCTTGATGTGACTATCCAGGCGGAGATACTGGACTTATTCCGCGAGATAAAGAAAAAGCATAATATGTCTATTCTTTTTATAACGCATGACTTTGGTATCATCGCCCAGCTTGCGGACAGAGTGGCGGTGATGCAGAAGGGGCGTATTGTCGAGCAGGGCGGCGTGGAAAATATATTTTATTATCCGAAGGACGCCTATACCAAAGAACTACTTGAGGCTGTCCCGAAGATCCCCAGGGAACTGAGAATACAAAATGATAGAAATAAAAAATCTTAAAAAATATTTTCCTGTCAAAAGGGGCGTGCTGCAGCGTACGATGGATCATGTCAAAGCCGTTGACGATATATCCTTGTCTGTAAACAGGGGCGAGATCTTCGGGCTTGTCGGTGAGTCGGGTTGCGGCAAGACTACTACAGGCAGGCTTGCCCTTAATCTTTTAACGCCGGACTCGGGCGAGGTATTATTTGAGGGCGAGGATATCTTTTCAATGAAGAAGCGCCGGATAATGGAACTGCGAAAAAACATGCAGATAATCTTTCAGGACCCGTTCAGCTCGCTTAACCCGCGGATGAAGGTGAAGGATATAATCACAGAGGGCCTCATCCTGCATAAAAAATGTAGCGCCTCTGAGCTTGAGGCAAGATGCGACCAGGCCTTAAGCATGGTGGGGCTGCCGGTTGATTATAAGCACAGATACCCGCATCAATTCAGCGGAGGGGAGAGGCAGAGAATAGGCATCGCGAGAGCTGTCATACTGGAGCCTAAATTCATAGTCTGTGATGAGCCTGTATCAAGCCTTGATGTCTCGATACAGGCAAAGATATTAAAGCTGTTAAAAGATCTTAAGTCGAGACTGGGCCTTACTTACCTTTTTATAACTCACGATTTAAGTGTGGTGGCTAATTTGTGCGAGCGCGTGGCCGTTATGTATAAGGGCAAGATAGTGGAGACTGGCAGCGTGAACGATATTTACACCGCGCCAAAGCACGAATATACCCGAAAACTTCTCAAAAGCATCCCAATTCCCGATCCCCGCGCCCGCCATTAGGGGACGTGTGAGAAGGGGACGTGTGAGAAGGGGACGTGTGAAAAGGGGACACGTCACAAAAAGTAAAAAAAATAAAAAAAACATGTAAGAATTTGCCTCCTCAATCGTATATATAGGTGAAGGAGGTGTTTTTATGCCAAGGACAAGAAGGGTTCTATATGATGGGGTAATATGCCATTTGATCAACAGGGCACATAATGAAAGAGTGCTGTTTGTGGGGAAGCAGGACTTTATTCGTTTTAAGGACATAACATGTGCCTACCTCAAGAAATTCGCTGTAAAGATCTATAATTATTGCCTAATGCCCACTCACTTCCATTTTCTTGCGAGAATAGAAAAAGCGAGTGAGCTGGCACCATTTATCAAAGGAATCTCGCAGGCGTATGCTTATTACTATAAGGAGAAGTACAAGCATAAAGGATATTTGTTTCAAAACAGGTACAAGAGTCTGTTCGTAGAGAAAGAGGATTATCTTTTAGAGTGCGCACGTTATATCGAAAGAAATCCGTTAAGGGCTCACCTTGTAACCGACTTAACAAAATATCCCTGGTCAAGCTATAATTACTATGCAAAAGGGAAGAGCGATGCTATAATAGTTCCCAACATAATGTATAATGGCTTTGGCCGGACAGTTGATGAGCGGATGAAGAATTATATCGAGTATGTCAATAAGTCTCGGCCGTATGAGACATTACTGGATGATGCCATAGCTAAGATGAGATAGAGGTGTGTCCCCTTTTGACACGTCCCCTTTTGACACGTCCCCTAATGACACGTCCCCTTCTCACACGTCCCCCCAAAGGATAGTAGTTGCAATTTTGGTGGTTTAATATATAATTATATTTTAGGCTGATTATAACTATAACCAAGGAGACCAAAATGGAGATGTCGATATTAAAGTTATCTCCCGTTGTATGGAAAGTAACAGTTTCGGTTGTCACAATTATAATCTTCTCTCTTGTAGGGGCGCTCATAAGCAGGCTGATCAACCGCAGGATAGAGGATCTAAAGCAGAAGTATAACGCCAGGAAGACCAGCGTCTATATTGTGACGTTTCTTATGCTCTTGAGCCTGTCCATAATCTGGATAAAGGATCTTGGCAAGCTCACGGTGATATTATCAGTCATCGCGGCCGGTCTTGTTGTGTCCTTACAGGAGCTCATACTTTGTATTGCCGGCTGGTTTGTGATAATATTCAGAAAGCCGTTTGACACGGGTGACAGGATAGAGATAGGCGGAATGAAAGGGGACGTAATAGATATAGGTTTCCTGCATACATCGCTCCTTGAGATAGGCAACTGGGTGGTGGAAGACCAGTCCACAGGCAGGGTCATGCATATCCCTAACAGCATGGTCTTCAGAAACGCTGTCTCAAACTATACCAGAGACTTTGAGTTCATATGGAACGAGATAAAGATCGTGGTGACATTTGAGAGCGACTGGAAGAAGGCGCGCGAGGTCATTTTAAATCACGCCCAGAAGGAATCAGACAGGATCAAAAAAGAGGTAGACAGGTTGATCCGCAGAATGGCCACCCAGTACCTCATTTATTATGAAAAACTGACACCAATTGTCTACGTGAAGATAGTAGGGCACGGGGTGGAACTTTCGCTCAGATACCTGACAGAAGCTAAAAAGAGGCGCTCGACGCAGGATGAGATATCCGGCAAGATACTTAATGATTTTGAGAAGCTCCCCGATGTGAATTTTGCTTACGAGACGCTCCGGCTGGTGAAATAAAGCTATACTCAGAAAAGCGAAGCTCTATGGGATATACGATAACACAAAAGATATTGATGGCGCACTGCGGGAAAAAGGCTCTTAAGCCCGGTGATTTTATCGATGCCAGGATAGATCTTTGCCTGGGCAATGATATCACCGCGCCGCTCGCGATCAGAGAGTTTGAAAGAATAGGGGCGAAGAAGGTATTCAATAAGAATAAGATCGCGCTCATACCTGACCATTTTACGCCCAATAAGGACATGAAGAGCGCGAACCAATGTAAGGTATTAAGCCAGTTTGCCTCTAAGCACAATATAAAGCATTACTATGAAGTCGGCAGGATGGGCATAGAGCACGTTCTTTTGCCTGAACTGGGTTTGGTGCTCCCCGGGGATGTGGTGATAGGCGCTGACAGCCATACCTGTACATATGGGGCGTTAGGGGCTTTTTCCACAGGAATGGGCTCAACTGATCTGGCGGCAGCCTTTATTACCGGCAGATGCTGGTTTAAGGTGCCGGAATCGATAAAGTTTGTATATAAAGGCAAATTGAACAAGTGGGTCGGCGGAAAAGACCTTATACTGCATACCATCGGCGATATCGGGGTGGACGGCGCGCTTTATTCAGCGATGGAGTTCACGGGCGATACCATAAGAAAGCTTTCCATGGATGACCGCTTCGCCATGTGCAATATGGCAATTGAGGCGGGCGGAAAAAGCGGTATTGTGGAGCCGGACGCCATAACCGAAAAGTACGTAAAGAGCAGATGGGCATCGGCGGCCGGAAAAGTGAATAAAAGAGCTCACAAGCTCTATAGAAGCGACAGTGACGCAAAATATAAAAAGATCCGCGAATATGATGTGAAAAAAATAGAGCCGCAGGTCTCAACGCCTTATTTACCAAGTAACGCCGTGGCCGTAAGTAAACTAAAAAAAGTGAGCATTGACCAGTCTGTGATCGGCTCCTGCACAAACGGCAGGATCAGCGACTTAAGAGTAGCGGCGAAGATTTTGAAGAATAAGAAGGTAAAGTCGAGCGTCAGGACAATAGTGATCCCGGCGACACAGCAGATATATCTGGATGCCCTTAAAGAAGGCCTGGTCGAGATATTTATAGACTCAGGCGCGGTGGTTTCCACGCCAACATGCGGGCCATGCCTGGGCGGACACATGGGCATCCTGGGAGCGGGCGAAGTGGCAGTGGCAACGACAAACAGGAATTTTAAAGGCAGGATGGGCGACCTTACAAGCAAGGTTTATCTGTCAAACCCGGCAGTCGCGGCGGCAAGCGCGATAAAGGGCCGCATAGCCCACCCTGAGGAAGTATGATTATGAAGGCTAACGGAAAAGCATTCAAATTCGGAAAGAACATAAATACCGATGAGATAATCCCGGCAAAATATCTTAATACAACGGATGCCAAAGAATTGGCATCGCATTGCATGGAGGGGATCATCGGCAATGATTTCGCTAAAAAAGTGAAAGGCGGCGATATAATAGTCGCGGGCAGGAATTTTGGCTGCGGCTCTTCCCGTGAGCACGCCCCGTATTCTATAAAATCAGCCGGGGTATCCTGCGTTATAGCTGAGAGTTTCGCGCGAATATTTTACCGTAACAGCATAAATATCGGCCTGCCCATACTTGAAAGCAAAACAGCCGCGAGAGGTATAAAAGAAGGCGATAAGATAGAGGTCGATTTCACAAAAGGCGAGATAAGGAATGTGACCAAAGGCAAAGTTTACAGATCACAAAGTTTCCCCGCGTTTATGGAGAAGATCATAAAAGCGGGCGGCCTGCTAAAAATGATACAGGACAGCTATTTGTGAGGTGATTTATGGTAAAGATCGAAAAGGAAGAGCAGAACATAGTAGCCTACATAGGCAATTACAAGGTCAGGGGGACCATTTTTATGCCGCAGGGAGCAAGGCTTTCAGATTTTCTGGGCGGCGTAGGGCAGAAGCAGTATATTCCGGTGGTTGACGTCACTATTTCAGACGCCTCGGATAGGCTGGTCTGCAAGGCGGATTTTCTTGAGCTAAACAAGGATAGGATACTGTTCCTGTTTCCCGAGAATAAAGGAAAAGAGGAAGCGGATAAGGAGAGGTAAAAGTCAATGCATAAGATCGCGGTATTACCCGGGGACGGTACAGGCCCTGAAGTCATACGTGAGGGCTTAAAGGTGCTGGAGGCCGTCAGCGAAAAGGCTGGTTTTAAGTACGAGACTACAGAATTTGATTTTGGCGGGGAGCGCTATAAGAAGACAGGCGAGGTACTTCCTGATTCCGCCCTTGAGGATTTTAAAAAGTTCGACGCGATATATCTGGGGGCAGTGGGACACCCTGATGTTAAGCCGGGCATACTTGAGAAGGGATTACTTCTTAAGCTGAGATTCGCCCTGGAGCAGTACATAAACTTAAGGCCTGTGAAGCTATATCCCGGAGTCTGGACACCGATCAAGGATAAGGGCCCTGAAGAGATAGATTTTGTGGTGGTAAGAGAGAATAACGAAGGCCTTTATGTGGGCGAAGGCGAGTTCATAAAAAAGGGCACGCCGGATGAGGTGGCGGTACAGGTATCAAGGAATACCAGGCGCGGTGTTGAGAGGTGTTTAAGATATGCCTTTGAATACACCAGGAAAAGAAATAAGAGAAAACAACTCACCCTTTGCGGAAAGACAAACGTGCTTACATACGCCTTCGATCTGTGGGAAAGGGCCTTTAACGAGATCGCGGAAGAATATAAGGACATCAAGACCGATTACACCCATGTGGACGCTACATGTATGTGGATGGTAAAGAACCCGGAGTGGTTTGACGTTATCGTGACCGATAACATGTTTGGGGACATCATAACGGATCTGGGCGCTATGATACAGGGGGGCATGGGTATAGCGGCAGGCGGCAATCTGAACCCTGAAGGCGTATCGATGTTCGAGCCTATCGGAGGATCCGCCCCCAAGTACACAGGCAAAAACGTCATAAACCCACTTGCCGCGATATGCGCGGGCGGGATGATGCTTGAGGTGCTGGGAGAAGGCAAGGCAGCGGATATGGTGGAGAAGTCTGTCATGAAGGTAACAGCCAGGATGAAGAGCATGTCAGCCGGGAAAATGGGCTTTTCAACATCAGAAGTAGGAGACTTAGTAGTAAAGAACTTGTAAATCAGAGGTAAAAATGGCACAAGCAAAACACACGGCTGTAATGGGAGCGACCGGGGCAGTAGGCTCACGGTTTCTCCGGATACTTGAAGAGAGAAATTTCCCGATGAAGAGCCTGAAGCTTCTTGCTTCCGAGCGCTCAGCGGGTAAAAAACTAAAATTTAGGGGGGAGGATATCCCCGTAGAAGTGCTGGGGCATGATTCATTTAAGGGCGTAGAGCTTGTGCTCTCAAGCGCGGGAGCGTCAAGAAGCAAGGAATTCCTGCCAAGCGCGGTAAAGGCGGGAGCGGTATGCATAGACAATACCAGCGCCTACAGGATGGATAAGGATGTACCGCTTGTAGTTCCTGAGGTAAATCCACATGCCGTAAAAAGGCATAAGGGAATTATTGCTAATCCTAACTGCTCGACCATACAGATGGTGGTAGCGCTTCACCCCATTCATAAAGTGGCTAAGATAAAAAGAATCGTTGTCTCCACCTATCAGTCGGTTTCAGGGGCAGGGCAGAAGAAGGTGGTGGAGAATTTCCTGCAGAGCGTATCCATTGTCAGAGACAGCAGGGGTTTTGAAGTAGGCAGGCATAATGTAAAAAAAGACGAAGTAAAGGAATTCCCGCATCAGATAGCGTTCAATCTTTTGCCTCACATAGATGTGTTTCTGGACAATGGCTATACCAAGGAAGAGATGAAGATGGTGAACGAGACCAGGAAGATCATGGAAGATGATTCTATAGCTGTTACCGCGACTGCTGTGAGAGTGCCTGTATTTTTCGCGCATTCTGAGTGCGTGAACATAGAGACCGAGAAGAAGATATCCGCTGATGAGGCGCGTGAGATCCTGAAGAACTCACCCGGCGTCATAGTGATGGACGATCCCAAAAATAACGTCTATCCCATGCCGCTTGACGCGGAAGGCAAGGATGAGGTTTTTGTAGGCAGAATAAGAGAGGACGAATCCGTAAAAAGCGGCTTAAACCTCTGGGTAGTAGCTGACAACCTTAGAAAGGGCGCCGCGTTAAACGCTATCCAAATAGCCGAGATCCTATGACCAATTTTTGCCTGACGTTAGAGTATGACGGCACCGGATATAGCGGCTGGCAGATCCAAAAGGGCAAGGTAAAGACTATACAGGGCATCTTAGAAGATGCCCTTTTTACCATATTCCATACAAAGATCCGCGTGATCTCCTCATCAAGAACCGATAGCGGCGTACACGCCAGAGGCCATGTAGCTAACTTCAAGGCCAGGACCAGGATGAACGCTCGGCAGGTCAAAAGGGCCCTAAATTCGCTGCTTCCCGGTGATATCCTTGTAAAAAAAGTGTCTCCCGTGCCGCCATCCTTTAACGCACAGTTCGACGCGTTGAGCAAGACCTACCGCTACACTATCTGGAACCGGGAATATGTATCCCCGTTTATGAGGCGCTATGTCTACCACTTTAAGCAGCCTCTTGACTCTGCGCTGATGAAGAGGGAAGCAAGGTCTCTTATAGGTAAGCACGATTTTACATCCTTTAAGGCCTCTGATGGTAAGATCAAGAACCCGGTAAGAAAAGTAAAGAGGTTAGATATATCCGGCCGGGGAGGCCTGATCGAGATCCGCATAGAGGCCCACAGCTTCCTATATAATATGGTGCGTAATATCGCGGGGACTCTGGTTGAGGTGGGAAGGGGCAGGCTCCCCAGAGGCAGCGTTAAGAAAATCCTTAAGAAAAAAGACCGGAAAACCGCGGGCCCTACAGCCCCGGCATCCGGCCTTTGTCTTGAAAGCGTAAAATATAGAAGTTGACCTATTGAGCTTCTGTAGTGTCATCTTGAGCTTCTGTAGTGGCATCTTGAGCTTCTGTAGTATCATCTTGCCGTTCTTTTAGCGCTTTCTCTGCTTTCGCCTCTTCTTCCTTTAGCCTTTTTTCAGCTAAAAATATAGGCTCAGGTATTATCGGCTCATAACCTTCGGGTATGGGTATCCACCAGGTTATCACTTCAAAAAGACCGACCGCGGCGCGCTTACCGGTATTTAATATGCCGTGAATCCAGCCAAGTGTAAATCCGATAGCAGGATCGCTATCGTTATGGTCGTCATGCGCCTGGAATAATTCCATGGGGGAGACTATAATGTTAAAAAACCCTCTGGCCAGCTTGTCCAAGGCGTTGTCGGCATGCGCCGGTGTCGCGACCGCTATTAAAATAAATAATATAAATACCGTGATTCCCTTCATCCCTCACCTCCAGCAATAGTATACCATAGAAAGCGCAAAGGGGACAGACACTTTTTTAAAGCATAGGGACAGACACTTTTTTGTTGCTACTTACAACGCCTTAAAAAGTGTCTGTCCCTGACAACGCCTCAAAAAAAGTGTCTGTCCCCCACAACGCCCCAAGTGTCTAGTAAGATTTAGGATTTTGTACTATAATACAGCGGGCCCTTATATTCGTTGAAGGGTTTTCAAAATAATGGGGGATATTGCTTGCGAAAGAGAGCGTATCGC
>JADHVZ010000032.1 GCA_016783745.1 Candidatus Omnitrophota bacterium
TACAAATTTCAAATATCAAATCACAAACAAATTCAAAATCTCAAATTCAAAATTCAAAACAACGTGTTTGGAATTTGGTGCTTGTTATTTGTTTGTAATTTGTGATTTGTTATTTGTGATTTACTAACAGTAAGCTTATCTGGCAAATTCATGGTCTCAATTAACGTTAATCGTTTATTGTTGATCGTATATTCGGTTTTCGGTTATCGGTTTACGGTTTTCGGTAAAAGAATCCGAGAACCGAACACCGATAACCGAATTACGAGCGTCTCTGCGAAATAACAAACGATTCGAGAGGACAGGTAATATTTGAGATTTTTATGCCAAGGACACTACGAACGGGAAAAATGACGCACAGGCCTACCTGGGCGGAGATCGACCTCGACGCCGTAAGGTACAACTTTAAGCAGACCAAAAAGCTTGCCGGAAAAGGCACATCTGTCCTCGTTATTGTGAAAGGTAACGCTTACGGCCACGGTATCTACGAGGTTTCCAGGGTACTGCAGGATATAGGGGCGGATTTTCTGGGTGTTGCCACTCTGGATGAGGCCATTTTTCTGAGGAAGAAAAAGATCAAGGCTCCTATTTTGATCCTCGGATCCGTTTTGCAGGACGAATTGGAGCCTGCGATAAAGAACGATGTCATACTTACCCTGTGCAGTATAGATCTTGCCAGGTCCATAGACACGATCGCGGCGCGGTACGGCAAAAAGGCCCGTGTGCATATTAAGATAGACACAGGCATGGGAAGAATAGGCGTATGGCACGAGGACGCCCGGGATTTTGTAGCGGAGGTGTCTAAATTAGAGAACATCTCCATCGAGGGTATATATACACACTTCTCCATAGCCGGAAGAGATAAATTTTTTACGACTTACCAGATAAATTCATTTACCTCAGTGATTGATGGCCTGCGAAAAGAGGGGATCGATATCACCCTTCGTCATGCCGCAAACAGCCTGGCTACTGTAGGCCTTAAGAAATCTCACATGAACATGGTGAGGCCGGGGCTTATTATCTACGGTATGTATCCTAAGAGGAGCTTCTCAAGAAAACTTGACCTGAAACCCGCGCTTTCGCTTAAAACAAAAATAGTTTTCTTAAAGAAAACGCCTGCCGGCAGGTCTATAAGCTACGGCAGGACATATATCACCCAGAGGCCTACTACGATAGCGACCCTTCCCATAGGCTACGCTGACGGCTACGGGCGGATCCTGTCCAATAAAGCAAAGGTCCTTGTGCGAGGGCAGCGTGCGCCTGTTGTCGGAAAAGTGACTATGGACCAGACCATGATAGATGTTGGCCACATAGATGGCGTAAAATTGGGTGATGAGGCTGTATTGATAGGAAAACAGGGTAACAATGAGATCCGCTGTGAGGAATTAGCCAGGCTTTCCGGCACTATACCATATGAGATTGTCTGCTCCATAACTAACCGCGTACCAAGACTATATAAAAATTACCGCTGATACCCCCATATCTTGCTCAGAATAAAATTCGTTGACAATCTCCCTGTGTATGCTATATAATAATAAGCCACTGTGCCAGTATTATGAGCAATATATACAATATACATAATATTAACAGCTATAGGGGGATAATATGCATAGCAATAAGATAAAAAGAGGAATAGAAAAAGCGGGGAACAGGGCATTGCTTTACGCGACCGGCCTTACCCAATCAGAGCTTACTAAGCCGTTTATAGGGGTCTGCACAAGTTTTACTGACCTTATACCGGGGCACGTTGGCATGAGGCGTATGGAGCGCTTCATAGAGCGGGGTGTTGCGGCAGGCGGCGGTGTGCCGTTTATTTTCGGCGTTCCGGGAATATGCGACGGGATAGCTATGGGGCATTCAGGCATGAAGTATTCGCTGCCCAGCCGTGAGCTCATCGCGGATATCCTTGAAACGGTCGTAAGAGCCCACACATTAGACGGCATCATCTGCCTTACTAATTGCGATAAGATCACTCCGGGCATGGTCATGGCCATCGCCAGGCTGAATGTACCCGCTATAGTAGTCACCGCCGGTCCTATGTTATCGGGAGTCAGGCGGGGTAAAAGACTTTCTTTAGTAAGAGATACTTTTGAAGCTGTGGGCCGCTTTAAGAAAGGCGAGATATCCCAGCAGGAGATGGGCTGCCTTGAGATGGAAGCATGTCCCGGAGCCGGTTCATGCCAGGGCCTATACACGGCGAATTCCATGGCATGTCTTGTCGAGGCAATGGGTATGAGCCTGCCCGGATGCGCTACGGCTTTAGCTGTTTCGGCAAAAAAGGAGAGGATCGCGTTTGAGAGCGGACAGAGGGCCGTCGCTCTGGCGAGAGGGAATATTCTGCCCAAGGCTATCATGAAAAAAGGCGCTATTGAGAACGCCCTGATAGTGGATATGGCGTTAGGCGGTTCCAGCAACACAGTCCTTCATATGAAGGCGATCGCGAATGAACTTGGTGTGGACCTGCCTTTAAAGCAGTTTGATGAGGTCAGCCGGAATACACCTCATATCGTGAATCTGAGGCCCGGAGGGGACTACTTCATGGAGGACCTTGACATGGCGGGCGGAATACCGGCCGTCCTTAAAAGGCTTCAACATAGATTGAGCGATATGGACACTGTAAGCGGAAAAAAGATAAGTAAGATCGCGCGCGAATGCGAGGTCTACGACAATGATATCATACGCCCGCTTAACAACCCTTATCACAAAGAAGGCGGCATGGCAATACTTTACGGGAATCTGGCGCCGGACGGAGCCGTTATCAAACAGAGCGCTGTAAGCAAAAAGATGCTGAACTTCAAGGGAAAGGCGCGTGTCTTTGATTCGGAAGAGTCCGCTATGCGGGCGATCATGGATAAAAAGATATGCAGGGGTGATGTCATCGTTATAAGATACGAGGGGCCTAAAGGCGGTCCCGGGATGAGAGAGATGCTCTCTCCTACCTCAAGCGTTGTGGGAATGGGCATGGCTAATGACGTCGCGCTGATAACAGACGGCAGGTTTTCAGGAGGCACAAAGGGGCCGTGCATAGGCCATATTGCGCCTGAAGCCGCAGTGGGCGGCCCTATAGCCGCTATCAATGAAGGAGACATTATATCTATAAACATTCCCGAGAGAAAATTAGAGCTTAAACTCAGTGACAAGGAGATAAAGACGAGGCTTTCAAAATGGACACCGCGGAAACCCGCTATCAATGAGGGTTATCTAAAGCAGTACGCCCAATTTGTTACGCAGGCTAATGAAGGGGCTATATTGAAAAAATGAAGCTAAAAGGTGCGGAAATACTGATAAAGGCATTGGAAAAAGAAGGCGTGGATGTGATATTCGGTTATCCGGGCGGTTCCGTATTGCCCATATTCGACGCCCTCTATGACGCGCCTGTAAAGTTTATGTTGACGCGGCATGAGCAGGGCGCGGCGCACGCGGCCGATGGTTATGCGAGGGCCACAGGAAAGGTCGGGGTCTGCCTGGCTACTTCGGGTCCGGGCGCGACAAATCTGGTCACAGGCCTGGCAACAGCATACATGGATTCAGTGCCTGTTGTGGCGATAACCGGACAGGTCAAAACTTTTTTAATAGGAAATGACGCCTTTCAGGAGGCGGATGTCACGGGGATCACAAGGCCGGTCACAAAACATAACTATCTTGTGAAAGACGTTAAAGAGCTCGCGGCGACCGTTAAAGAGGCATTCCATATTGCTTCTACCGGAAGGCCGGGGCCTGTGGTCATCGATGTGCCTGTGGATGTTACGATACATGAAACCGAATACCGTCATCCGGGTCCAGTTAATATTAGAAGCTATAAGCCGACCGTGACCGGACACATAGGACAGGTGAAGAAAGCCGCTAAGGCGATAATGTCAGCTAAGAAGCCCATAATCTATTCAGGCGGAGGCGTTATCATATCGAATGCGGCGAGTGAGCTGACCGAACTGGCTAGAAAGACGGGCATTCCCGTTACTACTACACTTCTGGGCCTGGGCGGGTTTCCTGAGACAGATGAGCTTTCGCTGGGTATGCTCGGGATGCACGGAACCGTCTACGCGAACCACGCGATCATGGACAGTGATCTTATTATCGCTGTCGGCGCGCGCTTCGATGACAGAGTGACGGGAAAGATAGAGGCGTTCGCGCCTCACGCTATGATCATACATATAGATATCGATCCTTCGGCTATAAGCAAGAACGTCAAAGTGGATATCCCCATCGTAGGTGATGCCAAGAATGTTTTGAAGGAGCTGAACAGGTATATAAAGAAGAAACCTGATATAACAGCCTGGATGAAAAAGGTCAACGACTGGAAGAAGAAATCACCGCTTACGTATAAGAAGGACAATAAGCTCAGGCCGCAGTATGTCGTCGAAGAACTGTATAAGGTGACAAAAGGCGATGCCATCATTTGTACGGAAGTGGGCCAGAACCAGATGTGGGCGGCTCAGTTCTACCAGTATACAAAGCCGCGTACTTATATCTCAAGCGGCGGGTTAGGCACTATGGGCTATGGTTTTCCGGCCGCCATCGGCGCGCAGGTGGGAAAACCTAAAGCTACGGTCATTGATATCGCCGGTGACGGCAGTATCCAGATGAACATACAGGAGCTGATCACAGCGGTCCATAATAAATTGCCGATCAAGATAGTCATACTTAACAACCGCTATCTCGGAATGGTGAGGCAGTGGCAGGAGCTTTTCTATAAAAAACGATATTCCTCTACATGTCTTGAAGCTAGTCCTGATTTCGTGAAGCTCGCGGAAGCATACGGGGCAGTGGGCATGCGTATCACTAAAAAATCCGAGGTCAAGGCGGCCTTGAAAAAGGCGCTTAAGATCAAGAATGTGGTTGTGATGGATTTTCGAGTGGAGAAGGAGGAGAATGTCTTCCCGATGGTGCCCGCGGGTGAAGCGATTAACAGGATGATAGGAGGCATGGCTTGATTGCGGTGTTCGGTGTTCGGTGTTCGGTTTTCGGAAAAGAAAAATTCATGGACCGAGAACCGTAAACCGAGAACCAAGAACCGAGAACCGAGAACCCAATAAAGAGGTGCAATATGCAGAAACATACAATCTCAGTACTGGTCGAGAATAAATTCGGAGTGCTCGCGAGGATAGCGGGGCTCTTCAGCGCCCGCGGTTTTAACATAGATTCTTTAGCTGTCAGCGAGACCGAAGACCCTACTATGTCCAGGATGACTATTGTATTACGAGCTGATGACAGGATACTGGAACAGGTCAAGAAACAACTCAACAAGCTGGTGGATGTGATAAAGGTCATCGATTATACGCGAAAACAGAGTATTAACCGCGAGGTACTGCTCGTAAAGGCCGAAGTGGAGGAGAAGAAAAGGCCTGAGGTGCTGAAGATCATTGATTCTGTGGGCGCTAAGGTCGTTGACGTGAGCCATAATATGATCACGGTCGAAGAAACCGGTGACGAGGCAAAGATACACGCGCTTCTGGAATTGCTCCGGCCTTACGGTATCAAGGAGATAGTGAGATCAGGTGCGGTAGTAATTGGTAAGGAAGGTTAATTTAGGTAATAGGTAGTAGGTAGTAGGTGATAGGTAATATAGAAATTCCTTAACCGTAAACCGTACACCGTAAACCTATAACGCTAAAACAAGGAGAAAAACATGGCGAAGATATATTATGAAAAAGACGCGGACATGTCCGTCTTAAAGGGCAAAAAGATCGCGATAATCGGTTACGGCATTCAGGGTAGAGGACAGGCCCTTAATCTGCGTGATAGCGGGCTTCAAGTCATCGTAAGCGAGTTGAGGGATACGCCCAATTATAAGACCGCTGAAAGCGACGGCTTTAAACCTGTGGACGCTGATCAGGCATCAAAAGAAGCGGACATAATCCAGATCCTGACCCAGGACCATGTGCAGGCTAAGGTCTACAACGAATCAATAGTGAAAAACCTGACAGAGGGTAAAGCCCTTGTGTTCTCTCACGGGTTTAATATACACTTCGGACAGATCGTTCCGCCAAAGACGATCGATGTTTTCATGGTCGCGCCGAAAGGCCCGGGGGCGCTGGTCAGGAGGATGTACGAAGAGGGAAAAGGCGTGCCTTGCCTTGTGGCGATATTCCAGGAACATTCGGGGCAGGCGCTTAAGCTTGCTCTCGCCTATGCCGCCGGTATAGGAGGAGCCAGGGCAGGCGTTATCGAGACTACCTTCAAGGAAGAGACTGAGACTGATCTTTTCGGAGAACAAGTGGTATTATGCGGAGGGGCTACTGAGCTTATAAAGGCCGGCTTCGAGACATTAGTAAAGGCCGGTTATCAGCCTGAGATCGCTTATTTTGAATGCCTCCATGAGCTGAAACTTATCACGGACCTGATATACGAGACAGGTATCCAGGGCATGAGGAAACGTGTATCCGACACCGCCGAATACGGGGATCTGACAAGAGGAAAGAGGATCATCAACGAAAATACACGTAAAGAGATGGTAAATATATTAGGTGAGATACAGTCCGGAAAATTCGCCAAGGAGTGGATAGATGAGAATAAGGCGGGCCGACCGGTTTTTAATGATCTGAGGAAACAGGACGATGTTCATCCCGTGGAGAAGACCGGCCGCGAACTGAGGCAGATGATGCCCTGGATGAAGAAGTAAAAACGGTTTACGGTTCACGGTTTACGGAATAACCGTGGGATTTTAAAAACCGTAAACCGTAAACCGTAAACCGATTAAGAGCATTAAGGTGAAACCATGAGCAAAGACAAGGTTATTATATTCGATACGACGCTGCGGGACGGGGAGCAATCCCCCGGCGCGTCATTGACAGCCGACGGTAAGCTTGAGATAGCTCACCAGTTGGCCAGGCTGAAAGCCGATATCATCGAGGCCGGGTTTCCCGTTTCAAGTAAGGGTGATTTTGACGCGGTTAAGGCGGTGGCCAAAAATATAAAAGGCCCTGTCATATGCGGCCTCGCGAGGTGCGTGAAGAATGACATAGATGTTGCCTACGGGGCTGTAAGGTACGCGAAAAAACCGAGGATCCACGTATTTCTGGCTACGTCAAAAATCCACATGAAGTATAAATTGAAAAAGGCCGAAGACGAGATAGTGCGGCTCGCGGTATGGGGCGTAAAATACGCCAGGAAATATGTGGATGACATCGAATTTTCGCCCGAAGACGCCTCAAGGACGGAAAGAGAGTTTCTTTACAGGGTAGTCGAGGCCGCAATAGACGCCGGCGCTAAAACAGTGAATATACCTGATACAGTCGGCTATGCGATCCCGTCAGAATTCGGATCGCTGATAAGGGGCATAAGGGAGAACGTGCCTAATATAGACAAGTGTGTCTTGAGCGTACATTGCCATAACGACCTGGGACTGGGTGTTTCCAACTCTATCGCGGCAATGCAGAACGGCGCGCGGCAGATAGAATGCACCATAAATGGCCTGGGAGAAAGGGCCGGTAACGCTTCGCTTGAAGAGATAGTCATGGCCGTAAAAACCCGTAAAGATATATTCGATCTCGATACCCGCATAAAAACGCAGGAGCTTTATAAGGCAAGCCAGCTTGTAAGCAGGTTGACCGGGATAATAGTACAGCCGAACAAGGCAATAGTGGGGGCGAATGCCTTTTCCCATGAAGCCGGTATCCATCAGGACGGGATATTGAAGAGGCGCGCCACTTATGAGATATTAAAGCCTTCAGACGTAGGAGTGGATAAATCAAGGCTTGTTCTGGGTAAACATTCCGGCCGTCACGCGTTCAAAGACAGGCTGAAGAAACTTGGCTTCCGGCTCAATGAGAAGGAGATCAATCAGGCCTTTGGGGAGTTTAAGATACTTGCCGATAAGAAAAAAGAGGTCTTTGACGAGGACCTGGCGGCTATTGTCGAGGATCATGTCAGGACAATTACCGAAAGATATCACCTTGAGTGTCTTCAGATATCAAGCGGGACAAATGTTATCCCGAGCGCCACTATAGAGTTAAGATTTAAGAATAAAAAACTTAAGAGAGTTTCGACCGGGGACGGCCCTGTGGATGCCTGCTATAAGGCCATTGACAAGGTGACCGGAATAAAAGGCAAGCTTGTAAGCTACGCTATCCGCGCCATAACGGGAGGCAGGGACGCCCAGGGCGAGGTATCCGTGCGCGTAAGAGCGAAGGGCAGGGAGATCACAGGAAGGGGCTCCAGCACCGATATAATCGAAGCGAGCGCCAAGGCGTACTTAAACGCCATAAACAGGCTCATATATAAGATAGGCATATGAAAGTAGACGCGAAGACAGAGATCTACGGCCTTATAGGCTATCCGGTGAAGCATACGTATTCTCCGCCTATGCATAACGCGGCGTTTAACGGGCTTGGCATAAACGCTGTATATCTTCCGTTTGAGGTCAAACCGGAGAATCTAAAAGATATGCTTTCTTACGCGAAGGCAGTAGGCGTACGGGGCCTCAATGTGACTATACCTCATAAGGAGAACGTGCTGAGATTCCTGGATGAGATAGACACGGAGGCGTCTCTCATAAAGGCGGTAAATACTATCGTCAACAAGAACGGCGCCTTTATAGGGTATAATACGGACGGGAAAGGATTTGTCAGTTCCCTGAAGGAAGATTTCGGGATGACTCCAAAGGGAAAAAATTTCTTTATATTAGGCGCGGGCGGGGCTTCGCGGGCCATTTCTTTTTCTCTGGCATTGAGCGGCGCGGCGCGGATAGTGCTTGTAGACGCTATCAGGGAGAAGGCTATAAAGTTAGCGAGGTCTCTGGCAAGGAATACTTCCTGTGAAGCTATTGCCTTGAAGCGGGAGGGCCGTACAATGAAAGAAATGATCCTCAATAGTCACGTACTGGTCAACGCGACGCCTTGCGGCATGAAGCCCCGAGACCCGCGAGTAATAGATCCGGCTCTGTTGCATGAAGGGCTTTATGTCACTGATGTAATATACAATCCTGGGATGACCAGACTGCTTAAGGACGCGAAAAAAAGAGGCGCGCGCGTATCTAACGGGAGCGGCATGCTGTTGCATCAGGGTGTAATAGCCTTCAAATTATGGACAGGCAAAAAGGCGCCGGCAAAGGCCATGAGGAAGGCGCTTGATAAATTGCTAAAGTAGGAATAAGGTTTTCGGTTCTCGGTGTTCGGTGTTCGGTTATCGGAAAAGAAAAATTCATGGACCGAGAACCGCAAACCGAGAACCGAGAACCTCAATTAAGGATAACATGCTGATAATATTCATATTTATACTTGGTGCGGTCATAGGAAGCTTTTTAAACGTGTGTATTTACAGGCTCCCCAGGGAGGAGTCGATAGTATTTCCCGGATCGCATTGTACGCATTGCAATCATAAGCTGTACTGGCATGATAATATACCGTTTTTTAGCTATCTGATACTCAGGGGAAAGTGCCGTTTTTGCGCGAGGCCCATAGCATTCAGATATTTTCTGGTTGAATTTCTTACGGCGGCGCTCCTGGTTACGTTATACGTATTTTTTGGCCTGAGCGCGAAGTTCTTTGTCTGGTCCGTTCTGACGGCCGCGCTTATCGCCTCCACTTTTATAGATTTTGAGCACCAGATCATACCTGATGTGATCACGCTTCCCGGTATAGCCGTGGGACTAATGGCAAGCTTATTATTCCCGTCTATTCAGGGAGAGACGGTTAGGTCAAGTTCTTTATTAAGTTCGTTTATCGGTATGCTCGCGGGCGGGGGAAGCATATATGCTATGGGTGTTTTCGGAAAGCTTGTATTCAAAAAAGAGGCCATGGGCGGCGGCGACGTGAAGCTTATGGCTATGGCCGGAGCTTTCCTGGGATGGAAGCTGGTCATCCTGGCTTTTTTTATCGCGCCTTTTTTTGGTTCGGTAGTGGGAGTGACCGTTAAGATAAAACAGAAGAAAGACATTATACCGTACGGCCCTTATCTGTCTCTGGCATTGATCGTAGCCATATTGTGGGGCCAGCGGATTTTGGGGTATTTGTTTTTTTATTAGGTTATAGAAGGAGAAAAACATGTTACGCTATTTTACAGCAGGTGAGTCGCACGGAAAAGCTATAGTCGCCATTCTTGAGGGGTTGCCTGCCGGGCTCAAGATTTCAAGGCCTTTGATAAATGATGAGTTGAAAAAAAGACAAATAGGGTACGGCAGGGGTGACAGGATGAAGATAGAAGCAGATACCGTGAGCATTCTATCCGGATTAAGAAACAATGAGACGATCGGCAGCCCTATGACATTACTTATAAAGAACAAAGACTCAAGGATCGACGAGCTTCCGAGGATCCATTCCCCCAGGCCGGGCCATGCTGATCTGGCGGGCGCGATGAAATACGGCCGCAGGGACATGAGAGATATACTTGAGCGGTCCAGCGCCAGAGAGACAGCGGCGCGGGTAGCTGTTGGAGCGGTATCCAAACAGTTCCTCTCCAGATTCGGCATTGATATATTTTCTCACGTGACAATGCTTGGCGGCATAGACGCGCATACTTCAGGCCTTGAACCCGGCGAGATAAAAAAGAAAGCCTCAGAATCGCTTTTAAGATGCGCCGATGAAGCCGCTGAAAAACTTATGCGTGAAGAAATAGACAATGCCTCAAGCGAAGGCGACTCACTTGGAGGCGTATTTGAAGTGATAATAATCGGGCATCCGGCAGGGCTGGGTTCACATGCGCAATGGGACAGGAAGATCGACGCCAGGCTTTCCATGTCGATAATGTCTATACAGGCGGTGAAGGGCGTGGAAATAGGTGCCGGCTTCGGCGTAGCGAAGAGAAGGGGGTCCAAGGTCCACGATGTGATTTCTTATAAAGAAGGCAGATTTAAGAGGCCCACTAACAATGCCGGCGGTATCGAAGGCGGCATAACCAATGGCGAGCCTATTATATTGAGAGGCGCCATGAAACCAATAGCGACTCTTCGCAGGCCGCTTGAAAGCGTAGACATAATAACGAAAGAGACCACTAAGGCAGCGGTCGAAAGGGCGGATGTGTGCGCCGTGCCTTCATGCGCGGTCATCGCGGAAAATGTCTGCGCCATAGAGATCGCGAATGCGTTTTTGGAGAAATTCGGCTCAGATTCGATTTCGGAGATCAAGAAGAACTACCAGAATTATATTAAGACGCTCGGGAAATTCTGATGAAAAATATAGTGCTTGTCGGATTTATGGGAACGGGGAAGACGGCCGTCAGTATGGTCCTGGCGGATATCTTAAACATGCCTCTTATCAACATAGACTCGCTGATAGAAGAAAGAGAAGGTATGCCCATAAATGAGATATTCGCTAAAAAGGGGGAAGCTCATTTCAGGCAGGTTGAAGGTGAGGTCATAAAGGAAATTTCAGGGCATGACGATACCGTTATAGATGCCGGCGGAGGCTCTATGATCGATGAGGAAAACGTAAAAAACCTCCGGAAGAACGGGGTCCTCCTGTGCCTTAACGCGAGCCCCGAGGAGATATTGAAGAGGACAAGCAAATATTCGAACAGGCCTCTTTTAAATGTGGCTGATCCGCCCGGAAATATAAAAGAACTTCTCGCCAAGCGCAGGGAATATTATGAAAGGGCGGATTATCAGATAGATACCTCACATAAGGATATAAATAAGGTCGCGGAGGAAGTGATCCGCGTATACAGGTGTATGCTATGAAGGCCGTAAATATAGAAGACCTCATATTATTAAATCAGATCGATGGCCTCGGCTTTATCAGATTAAAAGAGCTGCTTGATGTATTTCAAAGTACATCGGCTATATTGAAGGCCGGAAGTGATGAATTGCTCGAAGTAAGCGGTATTGACGGCACCCTGGCGGATAAAATACCGGCTTTAAATAAAAAAGGGCTTTCGGATGAACTGCGCCTTATAAAGGACGCGGGGGTAAAGCTTGTAAGTGTTTTTGACAGTGATTATCCCGAAAATCTAAGAAAGATATATTCGCCCCCGATACTGCTTTACGTTTTAGGTGATATGAAGCGGGAGGACTCAGACGCAGTCGCTATTGTAGGCACAAGACAGCCGTCCCGTTACGCGGTTTCTATGTGCGAAAAAATAGCTTATCAACTGGCGTCTATGGGGATGACCATAGTAAGCGGTTTTGCAAGAGGCATAGATACAACGGCTCATAAAGGCGCTGTCAAAGCGGGCAGGACGATAGCCGTTCTTGGAAGCGGTTTGAATTTTGTCTATCCGTCCGAGAACATGGGATTGGTCAAGGGTATTTGCGAACAAGGCGCAGTGATATCGGAATTCGCCATGAATACGTCTCCTTATAAAGCTAACTTCCCCAGGAGGAATCGCGTGATCTGCGGACTCTCTCTTGGGGTTTTAGTCGTCGAGGCATCCAAAAGAAGCGGTTCCCTGATCACTGCGGGTTTTGCGCTGAATGAAAACAGGGAGCTCTTTGCCGTGCCCGGGCAGGCAGGTTCGGCAAGAAACGAAGGTTCTAATAATCTCATAAGAGAGGGCGCCAAGCTCGTAGAGGGCGCGGAAGATATAGTAGTCGAGATCCAGAACAGCCTGCGGCATAAAAAATCCGGCATAGCGAGAGCGGGATATGTGATCAAGTCCGATAGAGTGTTAACAGATGAGGAGAAGCTCGTAACGGGCCAATTGAGCGATGAACCCCTCTATATTGATGAACTGGTAAAAAAGAGCGGAATAAGTCCGGGCAGGATAAATAGGGCGTTATTGAGTCTTGAGCTCAAAAAAGTCGTCAGAGAGCTCCCGGGCAAAAACTTCATATTGCAATAGATAAGGAAAAAAATGGCAAAATGCTTAGTTATAGTGGAGTCACCGACTAAATCGAAGACCATCACTAAATTTCTTGGCAAGGATTTCACGGCCCTTTCTTCTATGGGGCATGTAGTCGATCTGCCTAAAAGCGAGATGGGTGTAGATATTGAGAACGGGTTCAAGCCCAGATATGTCGTAATAGCAAAACGCCGGAAGATACTTTCGGAACTCAAAAACGGTGCCAAGGGCAAGAGCGAAATATATCTAGCGATGGACCCTGACAGGGAAGGTGAAGCAATAGCTTTTCACCTTAAGCGCCGCCTCGAGGACATAAGTCCCAACATATACCGCGTTAAGTTTCATGAGATCACGGAGAGGGCGGTCAAGGAAGCATTTAAGAAACCGCACGAGCTTGATATGAACATGGTAAACGCCCAGCAGGCCAGAAGAATACTTGACAGAGTGCTGGGTTACAGCCTGAGCCCGCTTTTATGGAAGAAAGTCGGCAGCGGATTAAGCGCGGGGCGGGTGCAGTCAGTCGCGCTCAGGCTTATCGTGGAAAGAGAGAGGAAGATCAAGGCGTTTACGGCTCAGGAGTATTGGGAGCTTGAAGCGACACTCAGGAAGGATGATTTAAAGCAGTTTAAGGCGAAACTTGTCTTCGTTGACGGTAAAAAACCGGAAATGAAGACAAGCGAAGAGGTAGAGGGGCTTAAAAACGGGCTTAAGAGCGAAAAATTCACCGTTAAGAAGATAAAAGAGACAAAAAAGAAGAGGCAGCCGTCAGCGCCTTATACGACAAGCAAACTGCAGCAGGATGCTTTCAATAAACTGCGTTTTTCGGCAAGCAGGACCATGAAGATAGCGCAGGAACTTTACGAAGGGTTAGAACTGGGCGAAAAAGAGGCCGCGGGTCTTATAACTTACATGAGAACGGATTCGGTCAACATATCCAAAGACGCGCAGGCAACAGCCCGTGATTATATTATCAACAAATTCGGCAAGAAATATTATCCCCAGGTCCCGCATAAATATAAATCGAAAAAAAGCGCTCAAGAAGCGCATGAAGCTGTCAGGCCTACATTGCCGTTAAGGGAACCTTCAAACGTCAAGAAGCACCTTAGCTCTAACCAATTTAAATTATACGAGCTTATATGGAACAGGTTTATCTCCAGCCAGATGGAGGTGGCCCTTAATCTTACGACCAGCGTGGATATAGAAGCGGGAAACTGTATTTTCAGGACAGTTGACACGAAAGTCCTATTTGACGGATTTATGATACTTTATAAGCAAGAGGAAAAGAAGGAGGGATCATCCCTGCCGCACCTTACCCTGAATGAGATATTACATCTCATCGGATTAGAGTCCAGCCAGCATTTCACCTCACCCCCGCCCAGATATTCCGACGCTTCTTTAGTCAAGGCACTGGAGGAGAAGGGAATTGGAAGGCCCAGTACTTATGCCCCGATTATTTGGACTATTATAATGCGGAATTATGTCAGAAGAGAAAAAGGCTATCTTCATCCCACGGAGCTTGGCACTGTGGTCATCCAGCTTTTGGTCAAGCATTTTCCGAAGATCCTGGACGCGAAGTTCACCGCGTATCTGGAGGAAGAACTGGATGAAGTAGAAGAGGGCAAGATGAACTGGGTCAAGGTACTGCAGGATTTTTACGCGCCGTTTAAGATCGCGCACGAAAAAGCCGTGAAGGACATGGCGAACCTTAAAAAGAAGGATATACCCACGGATCAGATATGCGAGTTATGCGGAAAACCCATGGTCATAAAATGGGGCCGCAGGGGTAAATTCTTAAGCTGTTCGCAGTTTCCCAAATGCAAGTTTTCCAAGTCCATAACAACCGGCATAAAGTGCCCGCAGCAGGATTGCGAAGGCGAGCTTGTCGAAAGGCGGTCGCGCAAGGGCGCATTTTACGGCTGTACAAAATTTCCTAAGTGCCGTTATATCACGAATACTTTACCGGAAGACGGTAAGGCCGGGGATAAGCCAGAGGAAAAAATAATAGATTAAAAATTCCCGCCAGAAGCGGGTCCGCCTATGGCGGAAAAGATTAAATATCAAATGGGGTTATTGCAATGATAAGGTATGTCGATAAGTTCATAAATTATCTGAAGATAGAGAGGAATGTCTCTGAACACACGATAATAAACTACTCCGTAGATCTGCGGGACTTCGGCTCTTTTTTGGAAGATATAAAGATAGAATCCGTGACATATCTGGTTTTGCGCAGGTATCTTGCCCATATGAGGGAAGTGAACTTCTCTAAGCGGACAGTGGCGCGGAAGCTGGCAAGTCTCCGGTCGTTTTTTAGGTTTCTCTACCGGGAAGGGTATCTCAAAACGAATCCGGCTTCAAGTATAGCGACGCCAAAGCTTGATAAGAAATTGCCGCTTTTTCTCGATACGAATGAGGTAGTGAAGCTTATAGAGGCGCCTGATGAGGGAGACGTGGCGGCTCTTAGAGACAGGGCCATACTGGAGACGCTCTATTCTACCGGCATGAGGGTGGGTGAGCTTGTACGGCTGAACATGGATAATATTGATTTTATCGGCGGGGTGGCAAAGGTCTACGGAAAAGGCAGGAAAGAAAGGCTTACGCCGATAGGCGATAAGGCACTACGCGCTATACGCAATTATTTTGAGAGACGGATGGTAAAAAAGCTTAAGGATAAGAAGGCCGTATTTTTGAATAAAAGCGGCACGCGCCTTACAGACAGAAGTGTCAGGCGCGTCGTTGATAAGTATATAAAGAGAGTCGCCTTCAGGGAAAAGATATCGCCTCATACCCTCAGGCATTCGTTTGCGACCCATCTTTTAGACAGGGGGGCGGATCTGAGGAGCGTACAGGAGTTATTGGGGCATGCGAATCTATCTACAACGCAGATCTACACGCATGTGACTACAAAAAGGTTAAAAGAGGTGTACGAAAAGGCTCACCCGCGGGCATAGAGGGATTATGAGATTTCTGTATAACATATTCTTCGTGATCTTTGCTGTTTTCTATTTGCCGTATTTTCTGCTTAAGGGAAAATATCACAAAGATCTCAGGCAGCGCTTTGGTATATTTGATAGAGATGCCTTTACGGACATCTCGTCTAGCGCTCCGCTATGGGTGCACGCAGTGAGTGTGGGTGAGATGAAGACCGCGGAAGGCCTGATGAAGAGAATACGGAGCCGGTATCCCTCAAAACGTTTTGTCATATCAAATGTGACGCAGACCGGCCATGGGATCGCTGCCTCATCAGCCGGAGAAAGCGACATGGTCATATATTTTCCGGTAGATCTGAGCTTTGTTGTAAGGAGGCTTGTGCGGTTGATAAAACCGTCATTATTCATAGCCATAGAGACTGAGATATGGCCGAATCTCATCACGGAACTCAACGCTAAGAGTGTTCCGGTGGTTCTTGTGAATGGGCGCATATCCGGGAGGTCATTCAGGAATTATAAACTTATAAAAAGGATGATACGCCCCGTATTGGATAAGATATCGCTCTTCTGTATGCGGACTGAGGCAGACGCGTTGAGGATAAAGGAGTTAGGCGCGTTTCCTGAAAAAGTTCATGTGACCGGCAATATGAAATTTGACGGCGTACTTTCAAAGAGTGAGGGCGGGCCCGATGTATGGCCGCCTATCAGGAATAAGAAGGCGTGGCTCGGCGGATCATCGAAGCTTATGATAGCCGGCAGTACCCATCGCGGCGAAGACGCAAGTATACTTCGTTCTTTTAAGGAACTAAAAAAAGAGCATCCGGACTTATCTCTCTTAATAGCGCCGCGTCATATTGAACGGTCTGATGAGGTATCCGCGCTTACTAAAGAAGCAGGCCTTGATGTAATAAAGATGTCGGAGGTGGAGAAGAGGTGCACACAAGACACTGCTTCTGCCTGTAGCGGGAATTCCGTGTTTTTGCTGGATTCGATCGGCCATCTGAGCTCGCTTTACGAACTTGCTACTGTGGTATTTATGGGCGGAAGCCTTGTGCCGCACGGAGGCCAGAATTTTATAGAGGCGGCCGCTTACGCGAAGCCGGTGATAACGGGCCCTTTTGTACATAATTTTAAAAGCGCATGCGAACTATTCGTAAGTAACGATGCCATTGAGATCGTCCGGAGCGGTGATGAGCTTTTAAGCTCTCTGCGCGGCCTGCTGTCCGATGACGGCAAGCGAAAAGCAATGGGC
>JADHVZ010000033.1 GCA_016783745.1 Candidatus Omnitrophota bacterium
TGCCTTGTAATAGCCTTTACCATCTTTTCGCTTATCATATCCATCACTCCTTTATCTACATCATGCTTTTAAGGGCGTCCAATACTGCCCCATAATCAGGATGAGAGGTCAATTCCGGGACATATTCTACATAACGCACAGTGTCATCCTTGTCGATAACAAAAACCGCCCTCGCAAGCAGCCTGAGTTCCTTTATTAAAACACCATAATTGCTTCCAAAGTCAGCGTATTTATGATCTGAAAAAGTCTTGACCTGTTTTATATTATTAGCCTGACAAAACCTCTTTTGGGCAAAGGGAAGGTCCATGGACAAAAATATTACCTTCAGGTCTTTGGATAGATTCACAGCCTCATCATTAAACCGCTTTATCTGAAGATCGCATATCGGCGTATCAAGCGACGGGACTGAAGCTATTACCCTGATCTTGCCCTTAAATTCCTCAGAAGAGACTTCCTTCAGGTCAGTGTCTATCACTTTAAAACCCGGAGCCCTCTGCCCCGTTTTTACCTCTTCCCCCATTAAAGTTATCGGATTATTTTTTACTGTAGCAACGTTAGTCCGTTCCATGGATCCTCCTTGCGTAATAACGTAAGAAAAGAAATATGATTGCGTAATGTTACAAAGGAACGAGGTTACGAGATGTTAAGTAACATCCCGTAACCTTCTCCTGGGCCCTTTAACGTCGTACCCGGGACAAGCTACTGCAGCCCTCAGAACAATGAGCTACCTGCCTAAGCATCCACTTCATTGTATGCATTTTACACCTCCGTTATTTTATTTGCCAGTTTTTTTCTCTTTTTCTCAAGCTCAATAACTGATCTACCGTATATTTGCTGAGCGTCAACTCCATGTCCTTTTTCAGGTTATCCCATAGAAATCTGATCTTACAGCCTACAAGATGGACGCATTTTTTCCTTCTTCCTTTTTTCCTGAAGCATACGGGCTCAAGCACATTTCTTTCAATGGCTACTATCACGTCTTTAGCCGATATCCGCTCAGCGGGCCTGGCTAAAATATAACCGCCGGATTTTCCGCGTATGCTTTTTAATATGCCGTTTCTTTTCATCGTCACGCAGAGACGTTCAACATAATCTGACTCTATCTTCTCTTTTTTCGCGATATCCCCTACCGTCACCGGATTTCCCTTATCGGGCCTATCCGCTACCCGCAAAACACATGACAGCGCGTAATCCACTCTTGAGCTTATCTTCATCGTCACTTCCTTTCAATCTTCATTATACGATACCCGCTAAACATTGTCAAGATTAATTTTAAATAAATTACTTTTTTCCTCCCGCGGCCACGAGGACTATGAGTCCCGCCAGATTCAATCCCGCCACCAGAAGACAGCTCATGTATATTCCGACGATAGGTACCAGGAACATAGTCACTACGATCGCGCCCAGGCATGCGCCCAGTATATCGATACCGTAGGTCAATCCCGCTGACTGCCCCGTACCGGTCTTCACCGCGTCAAGATGCAGCCTGTTGGCCAGGGGAAACTGGTACCCTCCGATAAGTCCCGGTATTACAGGTAAATACGGAAATATCACGTTTGACCCCCACCAGAAAGATGCCCCGCCCTTAAGAGCGGAAAATACACGGAAAAGTATGGGCAGGATCAGCGGATATATGAATATCATCACCTGAGTCTTGATAAAAAGGGCGCGGCCTTCCTTAATATTATCAAGGGATCTGGTGACCAGCCATGCTCCGATGATCAGTCCCAGCATATAGGAGCTCAGGATTATTCCCAGTTTATAATATACATAGCCGTACATCACCTGGAATGACAGTAATATGATCACCTGAAACGCCATTTCCGCGAAACCCGTAGTACCGACACATATCAGGACGCCCCAGCTCGGTATTTTCCGCGTTACACCCTTTAACAGGGCAGGTATGATCAAGATCAGATAGAGGGCTATAGCACCTGTATAGATCACTTTCGCGTTTATAGCCTTGAACATCTTCTTCAGGTTATATTTAAAATAAGTCGACCATAGCGTCATATTGTAATAATAAGCCACAGGGCGAAAATCCGCGTTAAGCTCCGGCTGCCAGCTTTCCTGTTCCGCAAGTCTCTTCTGAAAAGCGTCTATTCTCTCATCCGAAAGTTCGCTGAACAGGTAATAACCTCTCATGTACTGAGCCTCTATGCCCCTCGTTTCCATCCTTTCAGTCAATACACGCCAATCAAGGGTGAGCATCCCTTTCTTTTTCGAAGCGAGAAAATAGTTCGTAGCGCCGGGGGTGATCTTCACATCCGGGAATACCTCCTCAAGGGTATTTTTTAAAGTCACATATAACCGCACCTGCTCCGGGCTCATATAATTAGGATTGGAATATGAGGAAAATGATATTATGCCGTTATCGGTCAACGATTCGCTCGCCTCCGAATAGAATTCCCTGGTATAGAAGCGGTTTAATTGCGCGGTATGCGGCTCCGGAAGATTTACTATTATAACGTCGTATCTTCGCCCGGCCCTTTTGATAAACAGCCTTCCGTCGATCTCGGTTATTATATTTACCCTGGGGTCCTCCAGCGCCCCGTCCGGGGGGATGTGCCTTCGGGCCAGGCCGATGACAAGGGGATCCAGCTCGACATAATCCACACTTTTAACGGGGTGCTTCAGCACTTCTCTCAACTGCCCGCTTGAACCGCCTCCGATAAGCAGTACATGTTCCGGTCCGGGGTGCTCTATCAGCGGAAAGTGCGCGGCCATCTCGCTCGTCGATCTGTCCGGCACGCTGAAGGCGTATAACCCGTTCGTAAACACACTATACTGATCTTCTCTTTTAGTAACGGCCACGTTTCCGTACACGGAATTTTCTGACGCGAGCAGATCGTACCCCTTCCATTGCCGGCTCAAGGAGGCATTCCTTAGATAGCGGGCCTGCCCTGTAGTTAAAAGTAAAATAAACCCCGCGAGTATGATGCTCACGGGCAACGCGAATATCTTCTTTTCACGTAATAAAAAAAGGGCGGCTGTCAGATTTAAGAGGCTGATAAAGAATATTATTTGAATGGGTGTTAAAAATTTTATAAGAACAAGGCTTGTTAATAGTCCGCCTGTAGCAGCGCCGGCTGCTTCAAGGATGTAGACATATCCGATCCGCGCCGCGCCTTCACGTACCGGCTTATACATCTCACAACCCAGAGCAAAAAGAAATCCTCCCAATATACAGATAGGCCCAAGCAGCGTAAACGCGCTCAAGCTCATGGGGAGGATACCGATTATCTCTCCGGGATGAAATCCTAAAACTGCGGGGATCGACCTCGCGCAAAGGATACTAAGGGGTAAAATAAAAGCCAGGGCCACCTCACATACGGCAAAAGCGGCTGTCTTGTTTTTGACCCTGCCCGCGATCCATCTTGCCGCGCCAAGGCTCCCCACGCTGACCCAGAAGAGCCACCCGGCTAAAGTCACGCCGAATGAAAGCTCATTTCCGTAAAAAATGATCAGGAGTTCACGAAGGAGAACGATCTGGCCGGCCATAGATGTAAAACCGGCAAGGGTGATCGCGAAGATCAGACGCTTTTTCATATCAACCCGAATATCTGCTTGTATTTCCTTTGATTTTTCTTGAGATCTTCTGTCCATCGCCCCATACGCCATATACGGGGAAGCCGCATGACTTGCATTTTCCGTCGACTACATTATTCTCCAGTATCCTGTAGCCTGCCCTGTGTATCAACACCTTGCCGTCTTTCGGACAATAGGTATTATTCCCCTCATGGCCCGGCACGTTTCCTATATAAGCATACTGCAGGCCTTCTTTTATAGCTATTTCTCTAGCGGCTTCCATGGTCTTTATGGGGGTAGGAGAAAGGTTTTTCAATTTATAGGTGGGAGAGAATCTTGAGAAATGTACCGGGACTTCCTTGCCCAATTCATCCCTTATCCACTGACACATGTCCTTTATCATCTTCTCCTCGTCACTATATGAAGGAACAACAAGGACTGTTATCTCAAGGTGGACACGGTTCTTCTTGAGTATCTTTAAGCAATTCAGTACCGTATCCAGGTCACCTTCCGGGACCTTGCTGTAGAACTCCTGCGTAAAACCTTTAAGATCCACATTGGCACCGTCGAGATATAATGAAAGTTCCTCGGCCGGCTCGGCATTAAGGGAGCCGTTTGAATGGTACATGTTTCTCACGCCGCGGGATTTGGCGGCCTTCGCCGTATCAAGCATATATTCGTAAAATATGGAGGGTTCGGTATAGGTATAGGCGATGGTAGGGCAATCATACTTTATAGCCGCGTCCACAACAGCTTCCGGAGGAAGATATTGATTATAGGTATCTTCGGGGCCTGTCTGAGATATCTGCCAGTTCTGACAATTTTTACATCTAAAGTTACATCCGGCAGTCGCTATAGAAAAAGCGTTTGTGGCGGGTAAAAAATGGTAGAGAGGCTTTTTTTCAATAGGATCCACATGAACCGCTGTAGGATTTCCGTATACTAAGGAATAATGCTTTCCATCGCGAGGTTCCCTGGCGCGGCAGAACCCCCTCATCCCGTTTTTAAGAGTGCAATACCTTGAGCAGAGCCGGCACTGGATGGTGTTTTCATTCAATTTAGTGTAATACATCGCTTCCTTGATGTCGATGTAACCCATCCCGCCCTTTTTTTGGGCGGCCAGCGCATCTCCCTTAAAAAGATCCATAAGAACGGGAGAAATTGCAAGCGTTGCCCCACTCAAAAGACATATCTTGCAAAATTCCCTTCTTGATATCTTGCTTTTATACGATCCCCTCTTCACTGATCGGCCTTATCTTGACAGCTGCTTTTCCTTTATCCAGCAATACAAAACCGGCACTAAGATCAAATTTGATAATGTGGCCGTGATCAGCCCGCCTACCGTAGGTGACGCCATGGGCTTCATGATCTCAGAACCTGTTCCCGTTGCCAGCATGATCGGCATAAGCGCTATTATTGTGGTCATCGTCGTCATCATGGCCGGCCTTACCCTTAACAGGCTGCCTTCAATTACAGTTGCCCTGATATCCTCAACCGTCTTAGGCATTTTTTTCTTGAATAAGTTATCCAGGGTAGAAAGCAGGACAACCGCGTTGTCAGTAGCTATGCCGAATAACGCGATAAAACCTACCCAGACAGCCGTCGAGAATTTAAAACCCAGGATAAAGAGCAGTATTATACCGCCCATAAGCGATACGGGGATACCGGTTGATAATATCAAAAGCGAACTGAGATTCTTAAAAGCTATGTAAAGCAAGATGAAGATCAACGCAAGACAGATAATAAGCGACGGAATAAGACGCTCTCTTGATTCCATCTCGGATTCAAACTGGCCTGACCATGATATGAAATATCCGGGAGGTAACTTTAGCTCCCCGCTATCTATTTTTTCCTGTACTGCCCTTTGCGCATTCCTGACAAAATCTATCAATCCGACCTTATCCTGATTTACGTTAACAAAAACCCTCGCATACGTCATTGTATCTTCCGAATTTATAACAGCCGGGCCCTGCACTCTTTTTAGCTTCGCGACTTGAGCCAGGGGAATATGTTCTCCTTGAGGAGTAGGCACAAAAACTCTTTGTAGGGCCTCGGGACTATCCCGCAATTCTCTCATATATCTTATCCTGACCGGATACCTCTCCCTGCCTTCCACTGTTGTCGTCAGATTCATGCCGCCGATCGCGGTCATGATTATGTGCTGGATATCGCCCACTTTCACGCCATATCGCGCTGCCTGCTCCCTGTCTATATCGATCTCAAAATAAGGCCTGCTTGATATGCGTTCAGCGTAAGGGCTAACAGATCCTTCTACCCCGCTTACTATATTTTCTATTTGGATAGCGATCTCTACTATTCTTTTCAGATCCGGCCCGAAGACCTTCACTCCCACAGGTGTTTGTATGCCGGTTGCCAGCATATCTATCCTGTTTCTTATTGGCTGAGTCATGATGGGGCTTACCCCGGGCATCCTGGTCTTCTCCTGGATCTCAAGAATAAGCTTTTCGCGCGTCATGCCCCTGCGCCAGAGTTTTCTGTCCTTAAGATGTATTATCGTCTCTATCATGGTAACCGGCGCGGGATCAGTGGCAGTCTCGGCGCGGCCCAGTTTTCCGACTACCCATTCAACCTCGTCCGGGAATTCATTCTTGATAATTATATCCTGCTTCCTCATGACATCCATTACCTGAGTCAATGAGGCCCCGGGTAAAAGTACCGGCATGAAGAGCAGGTCACCTTCGTTTAGCGGAGGCATAAACTCCTGCTTCATCAAAGAACCGCAAATAAGGCCTGATACGACTATAGCGATAGATAACGCTATTACCACTTTTTTTTGTTTAAGCGCCCGGCTTATTAAAGGCTTATACCCTTTATACAATACCTGGGTAGTTTTATTTTCTTCCGCAAGCCTTAGCCTGCCGCGTAGAAAATAATAGCAAAGCGTGGGTAAAAGGGTGATGGCGATTATCGCGGCACCGGCCATCGCGAATGTCTTTGTAAACGCGAGAGGCCTGAATAGCTTTCCGGCCTGGCCGGTTAAAACGAAAACCGGAATAAATCCAATAATGGTGGTCAGTAACGCGAAAATGACGGGTTTTCCGACTTCTTGAGCCGAGCTTATGCATACATTCAATCTATCTTGAGGATTTAATATTGCTGCGCCTAACTCTTTTCGTTTTTCCGTGATCCCCCTATAAATATTTTCTACTAATACACACCCGGAATCCACCATAACGCCTATCGCTATGGCTATCCCGCCCAGCGACATGATATTCGCGTCGACGCCGAAACGGGACATGACTATAAACGATATCAATACCCCTATGGGTAGGATAATGGCTATGATTATACTGCCCCAGAAATGCAGGAGGAATATAGCTATGACAAAAACAGTGATTATGATCTCTTGTATTAAAGCTGTCTTTAACGTATCGATCGAACGCAGGATAATGCCTGTTCGGTCATAAAAGGGCACTATACGCACACCGGCAGGCAGGCCGACCGACAATTCATCTATTTTGTCCTTTATGCGCTCTATGAGCTTAAGAGGGTTTTCCCCGTAACGCATAAGGACGACGCCGCCGGTGGCTTCCTTGCCTTCCCTGTCAAGGGCGCCCCTTCGGAATTCCGGGCCAATTACTACGGATGCGATATTTTTTACATAGATCGGTACGCCTCCTCTTACCTCGACAACGATATTTTCAATGTCTGTGACATTTTTTATGAAGCCCAGGCCGCGGACGATGAATTCCGCGCCGCCTTCTTCGAACACCTTTGCGCCGACATCGATGTTTGATTTCTGGACCGCGGTTATGACTTCATGGATTTTTATATCATGGGCAAGAAGTTTATTGGGATCGATATCGATTTGATACTGCTTTACAGATCCGCCGACCGAGGCGACTTCCGAAACACCTTCTACGGCTGCCAGCTGATAGCGAACATACCAGTCTTGTATAGAACGAAGCTGGGACAGATCATATCCGTCTCCTTCGACAGTATACCAGAAGACCTGTCCTACCGCGGTCGCGTCCGGACCAAGAGTGACGATCACATCCTGAGGAACGTCGCGCTTGGCAAAATCCAGTCTTTCCAGCACTCTGGTACGCGCCCAGTAGAAGTCGGTACCTTCCTCAAAGATCATATTCACAAGGCCGAATCCGAAGGCAGAAGTAGAGCGCACTACTTTGACTTTGGGAACGCCCATCAGGCCTGTTGTGAGGGGATATATGACCTGGTCTTCTACATCTTGAGGGCTTCTGCCGGGCCAATCCGCGTAGACAAGGATCTGGAGTTCACCGATGTCCGGAATGGCGTCTACCGGGGTCCGGATCATGGAATTATATCCCCAGAAGACTATAAGGGCAAACGCGGCGATGACAAGGAATCTATTTTTAAGACAGGATTCTATGATTTTATTGATCATTAAAACACTTTTCTAGTGTTGGTGTATATTCGGAGCCGGCTGCTTATCTTCGTCACCTATTGCGCCGCTGTATGATGAGGCGGCAGTGCCTGTGATCTGACTTTGTGAATCGATAAGGAAATTCGCCTTTGTCACTACTTGCTCGCCTTCGCTTAAGCCTTTTAAGACCGGATAAAATCTAACTGATCTATCGCCTGTATCCACCGCTGCCTCAGGGCCCAGCTCTACTATTCTTCCTTCATACTCTCCATTACCGGTATCAACCCATACGATCTTACGGACTCCCGTATTTAACACGGCATCTGTAGGAATCGAAAGGACCATATGCTCGCCCGAAGGGCCGGCATACATACTCATGATTATTACGTCTACATACATTTCCGGTTTTAATTTCAATCCCGGATTATCGACCTCAGCCCTGAAGGTAACGGCACGCGTCTTCGGATTGATAACCGGATTTACGGATGAGATGACACCTAGAAATTCCTCTCCCGGCAGGCTTGATGTGCTTATCTTTACCTTCTCGCCTGATCTTACCCAGCTCATCTCATACTCATAAGCATCCGCGTATATCCACATTTTCTTCTCCGGCAGAATAAGGCTTGTTTGTATCTCTCTGGTCTTCTCCAATTCCATTATCTGGCTTTCGCTCATGCCCAAAAGTCTCAGCCTCCGCTTAGAGGATTCTAATAGACTGGCCGTCCTTTCCTTGATCTCAGATATCTCTCCTTCATTTACCTTATTCAAGGCCTTTAAGCTTGAAACAAATTCTTCCTGGGCAATAGCAAGCTGCGGGTCATACGCTACTTTACCGGCAGTGCGGATCTCTTTATGGAGATGACGCCTTTGAACGGGTTCTGTTTTGACCCCCGCCAGACGCGCCTGCTCATCCTTTATCTTTACCCTGCTGACAACACTCTTCATGCTATCGGCTTCTTCTTGTGTAAGCTTTTTTAAAGGCTTGCCGCAGATCGAACAATCAATTTTATGGCCTTTTATCGCAAATGAGTGCCCGCCGCATTTACACTCTGCGTCAGACTCGCCTAAATCACAATGCGGGCATATACCCATGCCGCACCCGTAATAAGCCTCTTTATCGCCCGCTTCCTCTTCATGAACCGGAGTCAAATTCATATTGCAGATAGGGCACATGGTATTTCCTCTATTGTATTCCTCAACACTCACTTTTACTGAAGGATGCATACCGCAGGTGTAGTACATTATATTAGGTTGTAGGGTGGAGGTTGTAGGTAGTAGGTTGTAGGTTGTAGATTTTTTTTGTATTAATAAATAAATGAGGAAAGCAACAGAAATACATATTAGTACGGCTATCACTACAATAACATTTTTATTTTTTCTCATATCTTCCTCATCCCCCTATCACCTATTACCTACTACCTATTACCTACTACCTATTACCTACTACCTATTACCTATTATAAATCCATACCAACCACCCGTTCTAAATAAGCTATTGATTTCTGATAGTCGACGATAGCCTTGTAATAAGCAAGCCTTGTCTGCAAAAGCACGCGTTCGGAATCGAGCCAGTTTAAAAAATCCACATTGCCCGTTTCATAACCGGTCTTAGCCGCCTCAAACGCCTGCTCGGTTTGCGGAACCAGCGCGGTCTTATATAAAGAGATTATATCTTTATATGTCGTTATCTTAAAATAAATGTCTTCCACTTCATATCTGACGCTGTTTTCCCTGTCTTCATAACCTCTTTTGCTTGCCTCAAGGATGGCTTCCTTTTCCCTATACTGCGCGCCGAGCTTCTCAAACCAGATAGGAACATTAAAAGCTACTGTCCCCATCCACGCGTCCTTTCCGTCATTGACATGCGTCGTATCCCCGCTATCGACCTGGATATAGTCAAATCCCAATGTAAGATCCGGAAAAAAATCCAGACCGGCTAAGGATCTCTCATACCGGGCTCTTTCTACGGCCAGATTTGCCGCCAATAACTCCTGACGGGTCGCGCTTGCTTTTTTATGCAGTTCTTCAAGCTGGTATGTAAATTCCGCGGGATCCACGGGGCCGGCGCTTCCGATTTCGCCGCCTCCTGATCTGCTGAGGATGCTGTTCATCTTTGAAGTCAGGCTTTTTCTGTTCTGCCTTAAAAGAAAGATCTTATCGATCAGCTTTGAGAGCTCTACCTGAGCCTTAATAACATCCTGTTGAGGAGAGAGATTTGACTCGTACTTCCTTTGAGCCACTTTTTCCAAGCTCTCTAAGATAGCCTTCTCTTCTTCAGTGATCTGAACGGCCTTGTCCACCCAATAGATGTCGTAATAGACGAATTTGACATCCTTTATGACTTCACGCTTCGCCGCTTCATACTTTTCACGCAGCATTTCAGCTTCTTTGGCCTGGGATTTTCCTTTAAGATCCAATTTTCCGGGGAAAGGGATCGCTTGAGACGCGCCGAATTTATGCTCCTGGGGTCCCACTCTTGTCTCAATGCTGTCTCCGAAAAAAGTATATCTGGCAGTGGGATCCGGCAGGCCCTGCGCTGATTTTATCGCATATGTCGCGGCCTTCCAATTGTTATAGGCAGCATGTATCCTGGGATTATTTTCGAGGGCTTCCTTGATCAGCTGCTCAAGGCTGACGATCTGGTTATCTTGACTATAAACCGGCTGGATAGAAAATAAAAAAACACTTAAAACAATAAAAAAGATAAAATCATAGCGTAATCTGGGCATGCCCCTCCTTATATTGGAATATCACGTTATAATTATACCATACCCCGCCTTTTCAGGAAGAGGTATTGGCAAATATTCCTTCCTTCTCTTTAGACAATATCTCTACCGCTACGCTAGCGGCTTTTTTACCGGATAAAAGCATCCCGCCGAATGTCGGCCCCATACGGGGTATTCCGTACGCTGTCGAGACAGCCATTCCGGCTACGATGAGGCCCGGATGTATCAGGCCGGTATTCTCTACGACCAGATCTTCGGATGTATTGACATCCATCGGGCCGTAATCAGCCAGCTTAAGGAATTTTCTTCTCTCTAAGCTTCGGCACACAAACGCGTCATGGCCGGTAGCGTCAATGGTAACTTTTGATTCCAGCGCAATAGGGTCCACGCAGCTTATCTGCCTTGGAAGCGCGGACACCGGAGACCAGTTTATCACAGCCCCTTCCACCCTTCCGTTCCTGTATACGACATCATCAAACTGCGTCATATTCAATATTTTCGCGCCCGCGTCATAGGAAGCGGAAATAAGTTTTGAGCACGCATTTGGGCCTTCTGCGGTAAAGAGGCCGCTCTCTACCTCTTTATAAGGTATCCCGAGCTCATCCAGCATTTCCTGTGAAGGTGCCCTGAATGTCAGCGTATTCATAAGATAGCCGCCTATCCAGAAGCCGCCTCCGATATAATTGTTCCTTTCGATGATTAAAGTCTTGAAACCCTGACCCGCGAGATCTCTTGCCGCGATCAGCCCGCTCGGTCCGCCGCCGACTATTATTACGTCAGATATTATGTACTCCTCGAGCATCTTGCTGAATTCACTTACAATAGCCTTACTAATACTAGCTTCACTTACTTTTTGAAACATAACAGACTCCTTTCTTTTTTTATACGTGGGTCACAAGGTCACCGGACGAAGACACCAGGGTGTCAGAGTGTCACACGACACAAGGTCACACGACACAAGGTCACACGTCACAAGGTCACATGACACAAAGTCACAATGTTATAATGTAGTTTATAGATGTCCTTCTAAAACAAAAAACCCCTGTATCAGCACAGGGGTTTAAGGTTAAATACACCTACTCTAACTCACTCCCTCCGCTGGCATTACCCAGTTCGCCTGCGAACTTACGTTCGCGGGCGAAATCTCTCCGAAGCCTGCTTCTCCAGAACATCAGAAGCAAGGCGTAGGAGGAATCAGGTTCAATGGGTCTCCCCGTACTTGACGAAGACTCTCAGGCTAGCATATAGCCTCCCCACTCACTTGATATTACCATAAATACTGACTATGTCAAGCCTACTTTTTTAAATATATTCCCGCTCTTTTTAAAATATTTTTTGTTTTTTCCCGGTCTTCATGGTATAATTGTTATAATTCACAAAGCGATTTAAAAGAAGTAGCGGATCATATTTTTAAATAGGCAATATACATTAAGGAGGAGATGATGGCAGAAATGGAATTCTTCGATGTGAAGACAAAAACCAAGTTCAAGGCTTCTGAATTCAGGGTTGAGGAAAGGAAGGGCCGTTTCTTCGCCGTTACGAAATCCCCAAGCGGTACTCACGAGTGCTGGAGAGTCATAAGTAAAGATAAGGCCGCTGAGCTTAAGAAGTAATATACTTTCCGGCGGAAGGACAAAGGTCTTTTATAGGGCAATGGGGGCAGATCGGTTTTCTCGCCATACATGCAGCTCGCCCGTGGTTGACTAAAAGATAATTAAAATCCAGCCAGTATTTTTTCGGCACGATCCTCATTAAATCCCGTTCTATTTTATCGGGATTGCTCTGCCTGCTTAATCCAAGCCTTTCAGAAAGCCTTTTAACATGGGTGTCCACCGCTATTCCCTCGGATTTACTGAACGAACTCGAGAGGACTATATTGGCCGTTTTTCGTGCCACACCCGGAAGCGTGATAAGATCCGCCATAGTATCCGGAACTCGGCCGTTAAAATCTTCGGAGATAATTTTAGACGCGTTGATGATATTCTTCGCCTTGTTCCTGTAAAAACCGGCAGACCGGATATCCTTCTCCAGAGAAGACTGTTTCGCTCTCGCAAAATCCGCGACAGATCTGTATTTTTTAAAAAGGCCCGGTGTTATTTTGTTTACCCGTTCATCCGTGCACTGGGCAGACAGAATAGTCGATACGAGAAGGTGAAAAGGGCTATCGTGCCGTAAAGCTGTGCGCGCTTCAGGATATTTCCTGTGTAATATCTTTACAATATCTATGACTCTTTCTTTTGCGGATCTCATAGGCAACGCCTCGCTACTTCTTCTCGGAAGACCTCGCCATGAGAAAAAGAAGATCGGATAACCTGTTAAGGTAGATGAGGATGGTTTTGTTTTTTATCTGGCCCTTGTTGCTTAGTGTGACTATTCTTCTCTCTGCCCGCCTCGCCACTGTCCTCGCGATGTCAAAATAGGCGGAAATCGCATTTGAGCCGGGAAGGATGAATTTCCTGACCCCTTGGCGCTTCTCAAGTCTTTCAATAAAAGCTTCCAGCGCCTTTGTATCATTCTTGCCTGTTTTTTTCCTAAGCTTAAAAGAATCCCTTCCGGAACATGCCACTTCAGAGCCGATTATAAAAATATTGTTTTGAACCTTGATTATAATTTCCTTCGAGGCTCTGTCTTTCAGTGAATTTTTGCATAGACCGAGAAAGGAGTTTAGCTCATCTAGGGCGCCGCAGGCTTCTATCCTGAGACTGTCTTTTTTAACGCGTCTGCCGTAAAGCAGTGATGTGCGGCCGCAATCCCCTGTTTTAGTCGAGATATTCATATTACCCTTTCCCCAAACGTGACAAAATTTTTTTCAGGGCGTCATCAACGTTTTCAGAAAAGATAAGCAACTCGCCGCAGTTGTCGGCGCCGGTTATATTCCTTGCGCCTTTATCAAGTATCTTTTCGGCCATTAGATTACCCGCGACACCCTTCCAGAAATCCCCTATAGCCACTATAGGCTTTGGGGGCGTCATACCCTTATTGATATGCTCTAAAACGGCGGCAAGCTCAAGCAACGTGCCTGTCCCGCCTTGAAGGACTATAAAACCGTCGGAGATCTCCATCATCTTTGATATCCTCTCAAAGATGTTACCTGCCTTGATCTCCTCATCAACGTAAGGATTAGCGCCCTTAGAGGTATCCTCATATTTGTAATAAGTAACGCCTATGGTCTTACCGCCGGCTGACTTGGCGCCCTTTGAGATGTCTTCCATGCTGCCGCCGAAGCCGCCGGATACCACGGTAAAGCCGTTCTCAGCCAGAAGCTTACCGAGCCTTACTATCTCGCCCTTCTGGCCGGCGTCCAGGTCCTTATATGTCCCGAATACGCATATCTTCTTCATCATATTTTTATATGTTAACTGCAAGCAATGTTGATATCCGCTCGCTGTTCAAAAATTCTTAACGCCTCTCACTTCGCAAAAAATCGGGGTCGGTCGAACTCGCCTGACGCTACCGCGTCGGCTCAGACATCGACCGCCCTTTTAGAAACCGATTTTTTGCTCGCTCAAGGCTAAATTTTTGATGCGCTCGCGGTATATCAACATTGCTTGCATATTATCATTTAATCGATCAACCCTAGAGTGAAACATAACATTGCAGTGTTCTCGAATTGTTTGTTATTTCTCGAGAGACGCTTGTAATTCGTTTATCGTATATACGGTTAACGGTGTACGGTTTTTAAAATCCGGGGGTTGTTCCGTAAACCGTAAACCATGAACCGTAAACCGAACCAAGATAATCAAGCGAAATACGATTAACGATAAACAATCAACGATATATGAAGATTCGACCGAGAGAACATCAACATTGCTTACAACTAACCGTGTATCGGTTTCCCGAACAAAGCCTTCGCGGTATCGACGGCGATCTCGGAGAACGTTGGATGCGCGTGGATAGCCTGCGCGATATCGTCGACTTTCATATTTGCGTTTTTGGCGATCACAAATTCATGTATCATCTCCGTGGCGTCGCCTCCGATGATGTGAGCACCCAGGATCTCGCGTGTTTTCTTATCCGCGATCAATTTTAAAAATCCTTCATCGCGGCCGGTCGCTATTGCCAGTCCGTTCGACCTGAAAAAATGTTTTGATATTGCCGTTTCGCGCCCTCTTTCCTTAGCCTTTGACTCTGACAGTCCGACACTGGCCACCTGAGGCTCGGAAAAAACAACGCTGGGCACATTCTCGTAATTTATAGGCTTTACCTTATTGCCTGCTATAGATTCAGCGGCTGTAATGCCCTCCGCATACGCTACATGAGCATACATGGGCGAATTCACAACGTCGCCTACAGCATAGATATTTTCCACTGTAGTCCTCAATCTGCTGTCAGTGACAAGGAATCCGCCTATTGTCTTTATCTCTGTGCCCTCTATCCCGATACCTCTGGTGTTTGGTTTTCTTCCCATAGCGATCAGGACACATTCGGCCTCTATCCTTTTTTCTTTGCCCTCCGCATTGATAATTGCCTCGCAAGCGCCGCGCTTTTTATTTATGCTGTTCAGTCTCGCGTTCAAAAATATCTCTACGCCTGATTTTTTGAAGGTCCTCTCGAGGGCCTTTGATATATCCTCGTCCTCAAACGGAAGTATGTTCTTCATCGCCTCTACAAGAGCCACTTTTGACCCTAAGGCGGCGAACAGGGAACAAAATTCTACGCCGATAGCGCCTGCTCCTATGACAACAAGTGTCTTCGGGGCTCTTTGAAGCCTTATGGCCTCGCTGCTTGTAACCACTGTTTCCCCGTCCGGTCTGATGCCCGCGGGTATCGCAGCACTCGATCCGGTAGCAATGATTATGTTTTCCGCTTCTATCTCCTCTGCTCCGCTATCCGACTTTATATATAATTTATTACGTGAGGCCAGTCCGGCATTTCCCGTAATAAACTCTATCCCGTTTTTCTTAAAAAGCCCCTTAAGGGCGCTTCGCAGCTTCAGGCTGGCACTGTCCGAACACGCCGTGAGTTTTTTCATGTCCGGCGGCCTGGCTTCAGCCTCCACGCCATAACTCTCGGATTTATTGATCTGAGAAAAAAGCTTTGCGCTGTTTATGAGGGACTTAACGGGAATACATCCCTCGTTTAGACATACCCCGCCCATCCGTTCTTCGCTTAAGTCGATGACGCAGACACTCTTGCCCAGTTGTCTTAACCTGACCGCGGCCGTATAACCGCCGGGCCCGGAACCTATTATGGCAACATCATATTTTTTTGGCATACGCGTATCTCCGGTAATATAACGTCAGATCTTATCGTTTAAGACCTGAGGAAAAAATCCATATAGGGATTCTCAAAATGTTTTGACACCCTCTTGTAGTAACGGCCCACCGCCAGGAGGATGATCCCGATAAATATCAGGACCGTCGCGATTATTATCGACAAAAGCGGCGGGTACAACGCTATGAGGATCCCGGCGACGATAAATACTACTCCGGCAATCATGGTTTACTCCTTTTTTTAGTCCGCCAAAGCGTTACCGGCTGCCCTCGCAGACTTTGTACCGGCAAGCCTGGCAAGGCCCTTATAGCTAGTGACCTTGCCGAAAGGTATACTTCCCGCGGCGCGGGAGACCAGCCGCTGGTGTTTTGAACAAGCGCTATAGTTTATTTCCCGGGAACTGAAGCGCGGCCCGCCTGCGGCGAGGTCTCGCCAAGAACGT
>JADHVZ010000012.1 GCA_016783745.1 Candidatus Omnitrophota bacterium
ATAAACGAAATACGGACTAAAAAATACGAAAACAAGGAGTAAAAATAAATGCCAATCACAGATTCAATCGCTGATATGCTGACCGTGGTAAGAAATGGCGTCAGGGCAAAAAAAGAAAAAATCGACGTAAGGAATTCCAAGTTCAGCCAGAAAATATTAGATATTCTCAAAAGCGAAGGATATATAAAAAACTTCAAAGTCATCGAAGATAAAAAGCAGGGCATGATAAGGGTGTACCTGAAATACAAGGCCGGGGACAAGAGCTCGTTTATCACCCAGATCAAACGCATATCCAAACCCGGGCTGAGGGTATATGTGGAAAAGGGGGAAGCGCCAAAGGTGCTGAACGGCCTCGGCACAGCTGTCATGTCGACCTCAAAAGGCGTGATGACAAGCAAAGAAGCCAAAAAGAATAAAATAGGCGGGGAAGTCATCTGTTATATTTGGTGATTGGAGGAAGTAATGTCAAGAGTAGGAAAAAAACCGATAACGATTCCGGGCGGCATTAAGATATCACTCGACAAAGGTATAATAGCCATTGAAGGCAAACAGGGTAAGCTCGACTACAAAATACCCGATCCCATAAAGGTAGAGGTCAAAGATAATCAGGTTATTGTAACAACGCCGGATGATCAGAAGAGAAACATGTCACTGCATGGCCTGGTAAGGACTCTTATCAGCAACATGATCAAGGGTGTCTCTGAGGGCTATAAAAAGGAACTTGAAATAAGGGGCGTCGGGTATAAGGCTCAGATAGATGGGGCCATGCTCAAAATCTCCCTTGGATTTTCACACCCTGTGGAATATCAGATACCGGAAGGGATCACGGTAGAGGCGCCCAAGCCCACTATATTGCATATTAAAGGCATAGATAAGGTCAAGGTGGGCGCAGTCGCCGCTGAAATACGTGATTATTGCAAGCCTGAGCCGTATAAAGGCAAAGGTGTAAGATACATGGGTGAATATGTAAGGCATAAGGCGGGCAAGACAGTCGCTTGATTAGGTAGTAGGTTGTAGGTAGTAGAAGGGACAACATGGATAGAAAAGAAATACAAAGAATAAAAAGACATAAGAGATCGAGAAAAAAGACAGTAGGCACAGAAAAAAGGCCGCGGCTCTCCATTCATAGGAGCCTGGGCAATCTATATGTGCAATTGATCGATGACATCAACGGAAAGACCATCTGTTCGATATCCACGCTCAGCCCTGACGTAAAAAAGGGCGCAAAGTACGGAGGAAACGTAAAAGCGGCCGAGGCGCTGGGAGAAGCAGCCGGTTCGCTGGCCAAATCAAAGGGGATATCTAAGGTTGTATTTGACCGCGGCGGATACATATACCACGGTAGAATCAAGGCATTTGCCGAATCCGCCAGGAAAAACGGGTTGGAATTTTAAAAGGAGAACAATGGGTTCAAGAGAATTCGGTCGAAAAAAAGATAAATTCATAAAAAAGATGGGTGACGGAACGCAGCCGGAGTTTATTGAAAAAGTTGTAAGTATAAACAGAGTCGCAAAGGTTGTTAAGGGAGGCAGAAGGTTCTCCTTCAACGCTCTTGTAGCTGTGGGAGACGGCAAAGGGAAAACAGGATTTGGCTTCGGAAAAGCTAATGAAGTCCCGGAAGCGATCAAAAAGGCGTTAAACGGCGCCAAAAAGAACCTTATCAGCGTACCCCTCAAGAACACGACCATCCCGCACGAGATAATAGGAAGGTATAAAGCTTCCAAAGTCATGCTTAAGCCTGCCGGCCCCGGAACAGGCGTAATAGCAAGCGCGGCTGTACGGGCTATTTGTGATTCCGCGGGAATCAAAGATATTTTAACAAAATCACTAAAGTCTAATAATCCGCTTAACGTCGTAAAGGCCACTCTTGACGGATTATCAAGACTGAAGAGGGCACAGCAGGAGAGAGTCGATGAAGCTACATGAGATACCAATACCCAGAGGAGCTCGCAGAAAAATAAAGAGGGTAGGGCGCGGGTCCGGATCCGGTCACGGAAAAACGAGCGGAAAGGGTCATAAGGGATTAAAGGCGCGTAGCGGAGCGCCCGGTAAACTGAGAATGGGGTTTGAAGGCGGCCAGATGCCGTTGATACGCCGCATTCCGAAACGCGGTTTTAGAGGCAGGGGCAAGCCCGCAAACCAGGTCATAAACGTCGGAGACCTGAACGAATTCAGAAAAAACGAGGTGATCGACCCGCAGAGATTAAAAGAGCTTAATCACATAAAGAACGTCCGCACACCCGTCAAGATCTTAGGCAGCGGGGATATCAAAAAAACGCTGACCGTGCGCGCTCATTCTTTTTCCGTGAGTGCCGCAAAAAAAATACAAGAGGCAGGCGGAACGGTTGAGGTCATTAAAAACCTGGGAGAAAAAATTAAGGATTAAGTATGCTGGAACCATTGTTTAATATTTTTAAGATACCGGACCTTAAAAGGAAAGTCCTTACCACATTTGGCCTTATAGCAGTATTCAGAATAGGCGCGTTTATTCCGACTCCCGGGATCGACAGCGCTAAATTGATGATGGTCTTTGAAAAGATGGCGCAGACAGCCGGGGGCACACTCCTTGGCCTGTTTAACGTATTCTCAGGAGGCGCGATGCAGCGCGCTACAATATTCGCGCTGGGAATAATGCCATACATATCTGCGTCTATTATCCTGCAGCTTTTAACGGCAGTCATCCCGCAATTAGAGAGATTAGCCAAAGAAGGCGAAGCGGGCCGTCGAAAACTGACACAGTACACCCGGTACGGAACCATTGTGCTGTCGGTCATACAGTCATTTTTTATTGCCATGTGGCTTGAGAACCCCGCACACTTCCAGGGGGAGATCATAGTTCCTTACGGCGGCCTGGCGTTCAGGCTTATAACGATCATCACGCTGACCAGCGGCACCGCGTTTATTATGTGGCTTGGCGAACAAATACAGGAATTCGGGATAGGTAACGGCATATCTCTAATAATATCAGCAGGAATAATCTCGAGACTGCCTAGCGCTATAGCTCAATTGGTGGGATTGATATCATTTGCTCCCGAAACACGGCAGGTGCAGCCTTTTACGCTCATGCTTATGGCAGTCATGTTTATAGGCGTCATTGTAGCCGTAATCCTTATTACTCAGGGCCAAAGAAAGATACCGGTTCAATACGCAAAACGTATTGTAGGTAGAAAAATATACGGCGGGCAAAGCACATACATACCGCTTAGAGTGAATCAGGCCGGTGTAATACCTATAATCTTCGCACAAAGCTTGATCCTCTTTCCCGCTACTATAGCGAGTATAATCCCCAACCAGTTTATGCAGAATCTGGCGTCGGGCCTGGCTAGCAGGGGGATAATTTACAACATCATTTACTCGCTGCTTATAATATTCTTTTGCTACTTTTATACAGCCATCACCTTTAATCCGATCGATGTATCTGAGAATATGAAAAGGTACGGGGGCTTTGTCCCGGGCATACGGCCCGGAAAGGCGACCGCTGAATATCTTGACCATGTTATGACCAGAATAACGCTTCCCGGAGCCTTATTTCTTTCAATAATCGCCATTATCCCGACACTCATAAGCGCCGGGCTTAAGATACCTTTTCTTGTGGCCAGCTTTTTCGGAGGCACAAGCCTGCTGATCATAGTCGGCGTGATGCTTGATACGGTCCAGCAGATAGAGTCTCACCTTTTAACGCGGCATTATGAGGGGTTCATGAAAAAATCCAAGATCAGGGGGAGAAGATAATATGAATATGGTACTTCTCGGACCCCCGGGTGCCGGAAAAGGGACACAGGCCAAGGTCCTTGCTAAAGAATTGAATATCCCCCATATATCGACTGGTGACATGCTTAGGGACACCGTAAGTAAAGGCACGCCGCTGGGCAAGAAAGCCAAGGAATACATGGTAAAAGGGGAGCTTGTTCCTGACGGGCTTGTCATAGAAATAGTCAAAGAGACTTTAAAAGGCGCTGGCATGGAAAGGGGCTTTATTCTTGATGGGTTTCCGAGGACGCTTGAGCAGGCGAAAATGCTCCATGAAACATTCAGTAAACTCAGCAAGAAACTTGATTTAGTCTTATACTTTAAGACATCTCTCGATACAAGCGTGACCAGGTTGAGCGGAAGGCGGGTATGCAAAAATTGCGGAGGGAATTTTCATATTAAAAACATTCCTCCAAAGGAAGAAGGTAAATGCGATCACTGCGGAGGAGGGCTCTATCATAGGAAAGACGACGAAGAGGCCACCGTTAAGAGAAGATGGTCCGTATACGCTAAAAAGACCGAACCGCTGATCAGCTATTATAAAGATGAAGGAAACCTGCGTGAGGTCTCTGGTGACCTCGACGTAGATGAGCTAAATAAGATTTTAATAGCTCTTTTTCATAAGGAAAATCTTGTATGATCCCGCTCAAATCGGAGCGCGAACTGACCATCATGAAAAAAGGCGGCCGGATCGTAGCCTTAGTCCTTGATGAATTATACGGGATCATAAAGCCCGGCATTAAAACAGTGGAGCTTGACAGACTTTCCGAAAAATACATAAAAGAATGCGGCGCAAGACCCGCCTTTAAAGAATACAGGGGCTTCCCCGCAAATATATGCGTATCTGTCAATGAGGAGATCGTACACGGGATACCCGGAAACAGGATACTGGCTGAAGGCGATATCATCAGCGTTGACGTGGGAGTCGAGCTGGAAGGCTATTTTACCGACAGCGCCAGAACATACGCGGTAGGGAAAATAGATGATGGGTCTAAGAAGCTTATGTGCGTAACCGAGGTTTCTCTCGAAAAAGCTTTAGAGCAGTCGCGTGCAGGCAACAGATTATCCGCCATATCTTGCGCGATTCAGGACCATGTAGAGAATAACGGATTCAGCATCATAAGGGCTTTTGTCGGCCATGGTATTGGCTCACAACTCCACGAGGCTCCTGAGGTCCCGAATTTCGGTACACGTAATTCAGGGGTGAGGCTGGAAAGCGGTATGGTCCTGGCTATTGAGCCCATGGTCTCCGCCGGCAAATATAAAGTTGAGATTTTAAAAGACGGGTGGACTGCCGTTACGGCAGACAGGAGCCGGGTAGCTCATTACGAGCACACTATAGCAATAACCGACGATGGTCCGGAGGTCTTGACGCTATGCCAAAAGAAGAAGCGATACTGGTAGAAGGCGCTGTTAGAGAGAGTCTGCCCAACGCGATGTTCAGGGTAGAGTTGGATAACGGCCATAAAGTACTCGCCCACATTTCAGGTAAAATGAGAATGCACTATATACGCATATTACCGGGTGATAGGGTGAGATTAGAATTATCCCCCTATGATCTCGACCAGGGCAGGATTGTGAGAAGGATTAAATAGGTGGCAGGTGAAAAGATGAAGGTAAGATCAAGTGTTAAAAAAATATGCTCTAAATGTAAAATAATACGAAGAAAAAGGGTATTGAGAGTAATCTGTTCGGATCCTAAGCATAAGCAGAGACAAGGCTGATAGGTTTAGGTGATAGGTTATAGGTGGTAGGTAATAGGTTATGGAGAAGATTCGGCACCTAAAAAAGGAGATATAAATGCCAAGAATCGTTGGTGTAGACATACCTAAAGAAAAAAGAATAGACATATCCCTTACTTATATATACGGAATAGGGAGAACAACGGCCACTAAGATATTAAAAAAAACCGGTATTGACCCGAGCGTCCGCGCAAAGGATCTCACTGAAGAAGATGTCTCTAAATTGACATCCGTTATCCAGAGAGACCTCAGGGTCGAAGGGGACTTGAAAAGACTGGTGGCGAGCAACATTAAAAGGTTAATAGATATCGGTTCATACAGGGGCTACAGGCATAGAAGATCTTTGCCGGTTAGAGGCCAGAGAACGCGCACAAACGCCAGGACAAGAAAAGGGCCCCGTAAGACCGTGGGAGTGATAAAAGCTAAAGCAGCGCCCAGCGGCCCAGTCAAGGAATAACAAAAACTCAAGAGGAGCGTTAAGTTGGCAAATAAAACAAAAACAAAAAAGAAGGTGTTAAAAAACATACCGAGCGGCGTAGCTCACATCATGGCGAGCTTTAACAACACGCTGATAACCATAACGGACAAGGCCGGTAACACAATATGCTGGTCCTCGACGGGAAGCATAGGCTTTTCCGGGTCAAAGAAATCTACTCCGTTTGCCGCTCAGATAGCCGCAAGCGACGCGGCCAAAAAGGCCGCCGTCCACGGCATCAAAGAAGTAGAGGTGCTTGTAAAAGGGCCTGGGTCCGGACGTGAATCAGCTATCAGGGCAATACAGGCAGCGGGCGTAAATGTGACCTCGATCAAAGATGTCACGCCAATACCGCATAACGGATGCAGGCCGCCCAAGAGGCGCCGCGTCTGATTTTTTTGGCATAAATCACTACGAAAGGAAGAAAATGGCAAGGCAAACCGGAGCAGCATGTAAATTGTGCAGAAGAGAAGGGGAAAAATTATTTCTTAAGGGGGCGCGCTGCACTACGGATAAGTGCGGCCTGGCCAGAAGATCTTTTGCTCCCGGCCAGCACGGACAAAAAAGAAAGAAGATTTCCGGGTATGGTCTGCAATTACGCGAAAAACAGAAAGCAAAAAGAATATACGGAGTGTTGGAGAAGCAGTTCAGGCATTATTTTCACATGGCGGAACGCTCTAAGGGTATTACAGGCGAAGTCCTGCTGCAGCTGCTTGAGCGGAGACTTGATAATGTGATCTTCAGGCTTACCTTTGCCACGAGCAGGCGCAGCGCGAGGCAGATAGTAAGGCACGGCTTTGTGCTTGTAAACAAAAAGAGGGTCGATATTCCTTCCTATCTCATAAAAGAAGACGATAGTATCGAGATCAAAGCCAAAGAAAAACTTAAGAAGAAGGTTGTCGAGAATATCGAAGTGGCAAAAGAGAGAGGCGTTCCAGTATGGATCGAAGCTGACAGCGCCCATCTAAAGGGCCGGATAAAGAGACTACCCGTAAAAGCTGATGTCGGCGACGTGATACAGGAATCGTTGATCGTCGAGCTATATTCAAAATAATGATTTTGAAAAAAACCGGGAGGAAACATAATGGGCATAAGCTGGAAAAATATTGAATTACCCAAACGGATCGACTGTGATGAGTCCGCGCAAAGCGATAACTATGGAAAATTTATCGCCGAGCCGTTCGAACGCGGCTACGGAATGACCATAGGAAACTCGCTTCGACGCGTACTGTTGTCGGGAGTCGAAGGGGCCGCTGTGACTTCAATAAAAATAGACAGTGTTTTGCATGAATTCTCCACTGTGCCGAATGTCATCGAAGACGTACCGCAAATAGTGCTGAACATCAAAAAACTGATCTTGCGGTCTCACACTAAAAATCCCAAGACGCTTTTAATAAACGTGGAATCGAAGGGTGAAGTAAGGGCATCTGATATCCAGACCGATGAGACTATAGAGATCATAAACCCCGATCTCCATATTGCCACACTCACTAAAAAGACTAAATTCAATATGGAGCTTGAGGTAGGCAGAGGCAGAGGCTATGTACCCTCGGAAAGAAACAAAAAAGACTCACAGCCTATCGGAGTGATCGCCATAGATTCCATCTTCACGCCGGTCACAAGTGTAAAATTCCATGTTGAAAACACAAGGATAGGCCAGATAACCGATTACGACAAGCTGATCCTGGAGATATGGACAAACGGAAGCATCAATCCAAAAGATGCCCTTCTGCACGCCTCTCATATATTACAGCGGCATCTGGATCCTTTTCTTGCATTCGGCAAATTGCCCGAAGAGGAAGAGGATGAAAAGGAAGCCCTTGAGGACAAGGAGCTTGCGGGTAAACTGCAGACCCCGGTCACTGAACTTGAACTCTCTGTGCGAAGTTCAAATTGCTTAAAGGAAGCCAAGATGAAGACGATAGGCGATCTTGTCAAGAGAACTGAAATGGAGATGTTAAAATACAGGAATTTCGGAAAGAAATCATTGAGTGAGATACAGAAGATCCTTCAGGAGATGGGCCTGTCTTTCGGCATGAAGATCCCCAAAAAGAAAGCTGGAGAAAAATGAGACACAGAAGAGCTGTAAATAAACTGGGCAGGAATACCTCGAACAGGAAAGCCCTTATGAGAAGCCTTGTTAGAAGCCTCTTCATCAGTGAGAGGATCTCGACTAATTATGTAAAAGCTAAAGAAGCAAGTTCTCTAGCCGATAAATTGATCAGCTTAGGCAAAAAAAACACTATTACGTCAAAAAAAACGGCCATCGAAATACTGGGATCAAAAGAACTCATCAATAAGCTTTTTGACGATATAGCCCCGAGATACGCAAGCAGGAACGGCGGGTATACCCGCGTGCTACAGACCGTTCACAGAAAAGGCGACGGGTCAAAGATGGGTCTTCTGGAGTTGACGGAAAGGGTGGTCATAGAAAAACCCTCGACTAAAAAATCCTTGAAAAAAGAAAAAGAAGGGAAGCCGGATCTGCCCGCAAAAGAAAAAAAGGAAAGTGACAAGGCGGGTGAGCCGGAAAGTCAACAGCCGGGAGGCGCAAAAGAAAAGGTCAAAGACTACGCAAAAAGCAAGAAAGACAAGCACGGAAAAGGTTTCTTTAAAGATCTGCGGCAATACTTTAAAAGAAAATCCATGTAAGGAAGATTTATGGCTTCGTCAAGTCTAATCGTATTGATACTGGTAATACTTTTAGGCGCGATCTTCGTCATCATGCAAGGCGCGAAGATCTTATTACTGAAGAAGAGGCTTGGCGAGGCCATAGTCGGAACGGAAAAAAGAAACATACAGTTATCCTACCTGGTAAAAACCACCCAGACATTAAGCTCGGCCCTAAGCAAAGATAGATTACTCCGCCTGATAATCGAGACCGTCGGGGATATTTCAAAATCCGACAGGACGCTGAGCCGCTGCGCCCTATATCTGATGGATTACAATGTTAACGGGTTTGTCTACGAAACAGGCTTCAACATGGATGTTACCATGCTGTGCCGCCCCAGCTTCGGAAGCGACGACGCGCCTTTTAAGGCTTTAAAAAAAGACAGGAAGATCTCCTTCTTCGACGAATCCAGCAATATAAAGAATGTATTCTTCAAGGGAAGCAAACTTCATATGCTCAATGAGATCGACCACGGCATAATGATACCCCTCATAGTCGAAGATGAAATAATGGGTGTGGTTGTATCGTTTCTTGCTAAATCTTCCTGCGATTTTCTTAAAAACGAATATCACCTTCTGCAAACTGTCACGGGAATGATCGCAATGGCGCTCGGAAGCGCGGTCCAGTCGGAGCTTGCGGTACTGGACAGGCTGACAAAGGTATATAACCATGCCTATTTTGAGGGCCGTCTATCACAGGAAGTAGCGCGGTCAGATAGATACCAGCACCCTCTTTCGGTCCTCATGATAGATATAGACCATTTTAAGCGTATAAACGATACATACGGCCACCAGCAGGGGGATGCTATCCTAAAAGAAGTAGCAAATGCCATAAAGTCAAACACGCGAGTGGTCGACTTATGCGCCAGATATGGCGGAGAGGAATTCGGGATAATCCTGCCGGAAACAGATCTGACCGCCGAGCCAGAGAAAAAAGAAATAAAGAAGTCCGGTCCCTCAGGCGGCGCGATTGCCAGAGCGGAAAACTTGAGGAAGACGATAGAGAATATGGAAGTAGTCTCCCCTGAAGGCTTGCGCGTAAAACTTACCGTAAGCATAGGCATAGGTGTAAAAAGATTTCCGGAAGGAGCCGGTATGGGTAAAGACCAGCTCATAAAAGAAGCGGATAAGCTGCTATACAGGGCTAAGCAAGAGGGAAGAAACAGGGTATGCCATCCTTAGAACGTCCCGCCGCAAAAACATTATTCGCGCTGATTTTTTTATTACATCTCGCGGTCATCACAGGCTGCGAAAACAATAAGCATGAAACTGCCGAGCTCGCTGTCGAGTCCATTACCAAAGCGCAGCCGGCTGAGCTCGACGAGAAACCTGACATTAAAGACGTTCTGGCATGGGTAGAGGGGAAGCCTATAACTATAGCGGCGTATAAACAGGAACTTGCCGCCATATCAGGAAATTATAAAAATTTCGCTGATACGCACAAGGGGCAATTTCTGGACGGCCTGATAAGCAGAGAACTTCTGCTTGAGGAAGCAAAGAGAAAAAACCTCCGGGATGATGAGGGCGTAAAAAAGCTTATTCAAAAAGTCGGAGAAGAAATAATGATCCAGGAGCTTATCGACAAAGAAATAAGCGGCAAGGCGTTGATAGACGAGGAGGAGATCGAGAAGCATTATAGCGCTAATAGCGACGCCTATAACGATCCTGCCCGGATAAGAGCGCGCCACATATTAGTGGATTCGGAATTACTCGCCATTAAAATAATGTCCGACTTAAAACAGGGGAGGAACTTCGAAGATCTCGCAAGGGAGCATTCCCTCGACATCCCCACTAAGGACAGAGGCGGAGACCTTGGATATTTCGCTGTGGGATCACTTTTTCCTGACTTCGAAGAAGCATGTAATAAGCTAAATCCCGGTGAAATAAGTGATATAGTCAAAACCGGCATCGGTTATCACATCATCGAAGTCCTCGACAAAAGAGAAGCCAGGCAAAAACCACTCGATGAAGTAAGGGAAGAGATAAGGTCAAGGCTTCTTATGGATAAGGAGGTATCCATTTACGAGGTATTCCTGCGGGATCTCAAGAAAGGTAAGAAGATCACAATAAACACTCAAATACTGGAAGATCTTGACCTGACGCAATAAGTATTAACACCTTTTTTCGCGGTCCTCTTTATGACGGTAAGTCTAAGAGGATTTTTGTATTGTAAATCCCCCTCATTTATGGTATATTCAAAAAAATATCATTAATATAATTAGGGGGTATATAGTGGGAAATAGAATAGCTCAAATAACACCTTCAGTCACCCTTGAGATCACCGCCAGGGCAAAGGCTTTAAAGGCGAAGGGCTCTGACGTAGTAAACTTTGCAGCCGGAGAACCGGATTTTGACACGCCCGATTTTATAAAAGATGCGGCGATAAAGGCTATTGAAAACGGCCTCACTAAGTATACTCCTGCTTCGGGGACGTCTGAGCTGAAGGAGGCGGTCTGTGAGAAGTTTGCGAAGGATAACGGCCTTAGCTATAAGTCCGGCCAGGTGGCGATAGGCTGCGGCGCAAAACACTCTCTGTACAATCTCTTCCAGGCATTATGCGAGGAAGGCGATGAGGTCATCCTGCCGTCACCGTACTGGTTAAGCTATCCGGAAATGATCAAACTGGCCGGGGCAAAACCGGTGGTAGCGGAGACGGACAGAAAGTCCTTCACCATGAGGCCTGAAGATCTAAACAGCCGGATCACCAGGAAGACCAAAGCGATCATCATAAACAGCCCGTCAAACCCTTGCGGCGCGGTATACAGCAAAGATGCACTTCAGAAGATAGCGGATATCGCCGTCAAACATAATATCTCCGTAGTAAGTGATGAGATCTACGAAAAGTTGATATATGACGGATTGCGGCATGTTTCCATAGCCTCTCTCAACGATGATATATACGGGCTTACCTTTGTCGTCAACGGCGTTTCAAAAAGTTATGCCATGACAGGGTGGCGGATCGGCTACGTAGCCGGCAGGGAAGACCTCATAAAAGGGATCTCGGCTCTGCAAAGCCATTCGACCTCCAACCCCTCATCCATATCGCAGGCTGCAGCACTTGCGGCATTAAAGTCAGACGCGGACACTGTGGTCAAGATGGCTCAGGAATTCGAGAAGAAGAGAAATATCATGATAGACGAGCTAAGCGGGGCAAGTGGCATAGATTGCATCAAGCCCATGGGCGCATTTTACTGCTTTGCGAATATATCCGGCACGGGCATGGACGGCCTTACATTCTCCAAGAAATTACTTGATGAAAAACACGTAGCGGTAATACCCGGCGCGCCGTTTGGCATGAAAAACTACATCCGCCTCAGCTTCGCAACCTCTGTGGAAGATATAAAAAGAGGGGCGGAAAGGATAAGGGAGTGGGTAAAACAATAGCCGAAAAGATATTGAGCGCGCACGCCGGCAGAGACCTGGCCGCCGGCGATATTGCTATCTGTAAGATCGATTTCTGCTTCGGGCAGGACGGGACAAGTTCCCTGATAATAGACAGTTTCAGGAAATCCAAAAAAAAGAAGGTATTTGATCCGGGTAAGTTCTGCATGGTCATTGACCACAGCGCGCCCAGCCCTAACACGGGAGTCTCTGAAATACATAAGAAGATCCGGGACTTCGCGAAAGTGACGGGGGTAAAAGTCTACGACATCGGCTGCGGGGTATGCCATGTAGTCATACCGGAGATGGGCCATGTAAAGCCGGGTTCATTGATACTGGGCGCTGATTCGCACACATGTACATACGGCGCTCTTAATTCTCTCTCAACGGGGGTAGGATCGACTGACCTCGCGATAGCGCTTATAAGCGGCAAAAACTGGTTCAAGGTGCCGGAAAGTGTAAAGATAGGGATCAACGGCTCTTTAAAAAAAGGTGTTTATTCAAAGGACATCATACTTCACATCATAGGCGATCTGGGATCAAACGGATGCACCTATAATTCCGTGGAATTTCATGGTAGTACTTTAAAGCGCATGAGCCTGGATGCGAGGCTGACTATAACCAATATGGCAGTCGAAATGGGCGCTAAATGCGGCATGATGGAAGCGGATGAAAAAGTCCTTTCATTCCTGAGAAAAACATCAAAAATACGCTCGAAGATCACGCCCGTGACAGCCGACAAAGACGCCCATTATGTGAAAACAGTGTCTTATGAGGCATCAAAAATAGAGCCTATGGTAGCCAAACCTCATACCGTTGACAATGTAACCAGGGCCGCGGCCGCGAAAAACATAAAAGTGAATGAGGCGTTTATAGGGACATGCACAAACGGCAGACTTGAGGACCTTAAGATAGCGCATTCGATACTAAGGGGCAGAAAGATCCACGGGGGTATAAGGTGTATCGTAGCTCCCGCGTCGGCCCAAATATTTAAGGACGCGGCAAACCTGGGCTATATAAAGACTTTTATCGAGGCCGGCTGTACGGTTGTGGCTCCCGGCTGCGGGCCGTGCGTAGGTACACACGAAGGCATACTGGCAAACGGTGAAGTGGCTATATCAAGCGCGAACAGGAATTTCAAGGGCAGAATGGGTAATCCCAACGCCTATATCTACCTTGCCAGCCCGGCTACCGTCGCCGCAAGCGCGATAGAGGGCAGAATAGCGGATCCGAGGGATCATTTATGAAAAAAGGAAATTCACACGTACTGAAACCTTTCGACAATGTCAATACAGACTATATCATATCAGGAAGGTACAAGTTTAAAATAAGCGATATGAAGGAACTGGCAAAGTACCTGTTCGAGGATATAAGCCCCGGTTTTTATAAGAAGGTCAGGGCAGGGGATTATGTGGTGGCCGGTGAAAATTTCGGCTGCGGCTCCTCGAGGGAGCAGGCGCCCTGGGCCATAAAAGAGGCCGGAATATCGGCAGTCCTCGCAAAGAGCTTCGCCAGGATATTTTTCAGGAACGCGTTCAACATCGGACTCTGCGTAGTGCAGTGCGATACCAGCAAAATAAAAGACGGTGACGCGATAGAACTCGATCTGGACAGAGAGACCGTTATCAACCACTCAAAAAAATTGAAGATAAAGACCATGCCGATTCCAGGCCTCATGCGGCGATTCCTGCGTGACGGCGGTGTTGTGGAACACTTCAGGAAGCATGGGGATTTTAAGATCGGTCAGTAGTACGCTTACAGGAAATTCGTTTATTGTACATCCGGTTTACGGTGTACGGTTTACGGTTCTCGGTGTTCGGTTCTCGGATTCTTTTCCCGAAAACCGTAAACCGATAACCGAAAACCGAACCAAGGTAATCGAAGCAAAATACGATATACGATTGACGACTAATAAACCAAGGAGCTTTACGTGAAACATAGAATAACACTTATACCCGGGGACGGGATCGGTCCGGAAATATCGGACGCCGCTGTTCGTTGCGTCGAAGCGACGGGGTTAAAAGTTGATTGGGATACGCATGAAGCCGGCGGCGAGGTGATGGAAAAAACGGGTGAGCTGCTGCCGCAGGGAGTGATTGATTCCATAAGAAAGAACAAGGTCGCCATTAAGGGCCCTATCATCACGCCTGTAGGCAAAGGTTTCAGGAGCGTAAATGTAAGATTACGAAAAGAGCTTGATCTGTATGCCTGCGTCAGGCCGTGTAAATCCTATGAAGGCGTACGGTCCCGTTATAAAAACATAGATCTTATAGTGATCAGGGAAAACACCGAAGACCTCTATGCCGGAATAGAGTTTGAAAAAGGAGAAAAAAACACAGCGGATATAATAAAAAGCATCGAGGACGCATCTAAAAAGAAAATAAGAGAGGATTCCGGCATAAGTATAAAACCGATATCCGTATACGGCTCGAAAAAAATAGTACGGTTCGCCTTTGAATACGCGATCAAGAACAACAGGCGTAAGGTCACAGCGGTGCATAAGGCGAATATAATGAAATACACCGATGGTTTATTCCTGGATTGCGCGAGAGAGGTGGCCGAAGAATATAAGGGGCGCATAGAGTTCGAGGACAGGATAGTCGACAACATGTCAATGCAGCTTATACAAAAGCCCGAACTCTACGACTGCATAGTGCTTCCCAACCTTTACGGAGACATAATCTCAGATCTGTGCGCGGGGCTGGTAGGAGGGTTAGGGGTAGCCCCCGGCGCCAATATCGGAGACGATACAGCCCTTTTTGAACCGACCCACGGATCCGCGCCTAAATATAAGGGAAAAAATAAAGTCAACCCGACAGCAATGGTACTATCGGCAGTCATGATGCTCGCCTACATAAAAGAAGATGAAAAGGCTAAGCTACTTGAGTCTGCGACAGCGGCTGTAATAGCAAAAAGAGATTCTGTTACTTATGATCTCAAAGACGACAGAAATGACCCGTCCGCAGTCGGCACAAAGGAAATGGCGGATGCCATCATCAAAGAAATAAGAAAGGAAAAATAAGGCGGCATGGCAAAAGGCAAAAAAAACGGTAAAATCAGCGTTATAGGAGCAGGGAATGTAGGCGCTATGCTGACACAGCTCATACTTGAACGCAACCTGGCCAATGTGACGCTTCTTGACATAGATGAGGGTATGGCAAAGGGGAAGGCCTGCGATATACAGGATGCAGCCTCGATCCTGGGATATGACAAGGTGGTAAAAGGCACCTCAGACTATTCCGAGATAGCGGATTCTGACGTAATCGTGATCACCGCCGGATTTCCGCGCAAGCCCGGCATGTCCCGCGAAGACCTGTTAAATAAAAACAGGGTCGTCGTCAGAGAGATCTCTTTAAAGATAAAAGAATTCTCTCCCGATTCCATAGTTATTGTTGTGACCAATCCCCTGGACCTGATGAGCTACCTGGCTTATAAAACAACAGGTTTTGATAAGCGCAAGGTGATCGGAATGGCAGGTGTCCTGGATTCGGCAAGATGCTCCAATCAGGCCTCTGAAGAACTAGGCATAACGCAAACTGAAGTCGACAGCCTTGTCATAGGCACACATGACACCAACATGATACCCCTCTTTGCGCATTCAAAGGCTCAAGGCAAATCGTTCAAAGCAGTTTTTGATCAGTCAAGACAATCCAAAATCGCGGAGCGCACACGCAATAGAGGGGCGGAAATAGTCTCCTATTTAAAATCAGGCAGCGCCTTCTTCGCGCCCAGCGCAGCCTGCTTCTCCATGGTCAAGAGCATCCTGAACAATGAAAACCTGACTTTATGCGCGTCGGCCTATTTAGAAGGCGAATACGGATTAAATGACATGTTTATAGGAGTGCCGATAGTCCTCGGCCAGGATGGTATCGAAAAAATAATGGAACTTGAGCTATCTGATGATGAGGTCAATAAGCTTAAGAATGCCGCCGAGCAAATGCAAAATGCTATCAGCAGGCTCGGCATATAGCAAAAATAGGGCTGGATGAAATCGCTAAAAATATTCGATCTAGGTACCCTCGCATATAAAGACGCATATTTTTTTCAGCGCGACATTCTGGAAGAAAAGAAACTATCCGTAGCTGAAGATCATTTATTACTTGTAGAGCACCCGAATGTGTTTACAATAGGAAGAACCGGCTCAAGGGATAACCTGCTTGCCGGAAAAGGACTTTTTGGCCGGAAGAGACCTGAGGTCATAAATATTGACAGAGGAGGAGACATAACTTTTCACGGCGCCGGACAACTTGTAGCTTATCCCATATTTGACCTGCGAAACCACACTAAAGATGTCCGGTTTTTCATAAGAAATCTCGAGCGCGTTATGGAGCTGACCGTATCGGAGTACGGCCTGAGCGCGGATACCGATAAAGAATATACCGGACTCTGGGTCAGGGGAGAAAAAATCGGATTTATCGGAGTTGGCATCAGCAACTGGATAACATATCACGGATTAAGCCTGAACGTAAATGTCGACCTTAAGTATTTTTCCATGATAAAACCATGCGGCATAAATGGTCTGAAGGTAAACAGCCTTCAGGGTATATTAGGAAAAAGCATTGATATTAACGGCTTGAAAAATGTCTTAATAGCTAAAATTTGCGAGGTATTCGGCTTTGAGCGCTCGGCAATGTGCTTCTCGGATGCCCTCGTGGCTAGGTAAGAATTTACCTCTCCATGAGTCTATCAAAGAACTCAGCTCATACTTGAGGTCTAATCATATTGAGACAGTATGCCTGAACAGCAGGTGCCCGAATGCAGGAGAGTGCTACTCCGAGGGAAATGTGAGCTTCTTGATCCTCGGCAATACCTGCACGAGGGATTGTTTGTTTTGCGCTATCCGCGGCGGCGTACCCGGCAAAATCGATCCGGATGAGCCCGCTCGGATCGCCGGCGCGGTCCGCAGATTGAAGTTAAAATACGTCGTGGTAACCTCCGTCACAAGAGACGATCTTCCCGACGGCGGCGCATCACATTACTCGGATGTGATCAAGGCGATAAAACACGCCTCACCCGATACGGTCACCGAAGCGCTGGTACCGGACTTCAAGGGATCAAAAAGATCGATTGATACAATACTTGATTCCGGCGCGGATGTTTTTTCGCACAATATGGAAGTGGTATCAAGGTTATACCATAAAATAAGGCCGGATTTCGGTTATTCACTTTCCCTTGACTCGTTGCGTTATGCTTTTTCACGCGGCACCTCCGCGATAAAAAGCGGCTTTATGGTCGGGTTGGGTGAGCTGGACAGTGAGATCGATGATCTTTTAGGAGACCTGAAAAACACAGGGTGCACTTATCTGACAATCGGCCAGTATTTAAAACCAAAAGGCTCCCGCCTTGATGTTGAGGAATATATCAGGCCGGAAAAATTTATCGCTTTAAAAGAAAAGGCGATGGATCTTGGTTTTAAAAAAGTGGCCAGCGGGCCTTTTGTAAGAAGTTCTTACAGGGCCGGGGAATTATACTTTGGACAAGGAGTTTGAGAGATGAAAAAAGTCACATTGCCGGAATTAGGCGAGGGCATTGGAGAGGCTGTGGTCTCTTTCTGGCATTTTAACGAAGGTGATACGGTAAAAAAGGATGATGACATAGTGGAATTAGCCACTGATAAGGCCACTTTTAACGTGCCTGCGAGCGAGTCAGGCGTTATAAAAAAGATCCTCCGGCGCGAAGGCGAAAGCGTTAAAGTGGGTGAAGTGCTGGCAGAGTTAGCATAGCGGGATAAACCGAGGAGATATCATGATACACGAGGCAAACAGATTAAAAAGATTACCGCCATACCTTTTTACCATAGTGGACAGAAAAAAAAGAGAGGTCATGGACAAAGGCGTGGATGTCATAGACCTCAGTATGGGTTCGCCGGACATGCCGGCGCCAAAGGGCGTGATCGAGGAACTCTGCAAGCAAGCCAGGGTGGACGGAAACCAGAGGTATTCGCGCTGGGACGGGGAAGTAGAAAGAAAATTGAGAGTTACCATCGCTGATTGGTATATGGACAGGTTTGGAGTCTCCCTGGACCCTGAAAGCGAGATAGTGCCGTTGATCGGCTCAAAAGAAGGCATAGCGCACTTGTCTCTGGCTTTTTTAAATAACGAAGATATAGCGCTTGTGCCGAATCCCGCATATCCAGTGCATTTTAATGGAGTGATAATGGCGGGAGGAATACTGTACAATATCCCGATCACTAAAGAAAATAACTATATGCCAAAGCTTGACGCACTGAGCCCGGAAGTAGTGAAGATGGCAAAGCTCATCTTTTTAAGCTATCCGCACAATCCTACCACGCAAGTGGCATCGCTTGATTATTTTCAGGAAATAGCGGACTGGGCGAGGCAGAAGAACATCATAGTCGGCCATGATCTGGCGTATTCTGAAATAGTCTTTGACGGATATAAGGCGCCGAGTTTTCTGCAGGCAAGAGGCGCGAAAGAGATAGGCATCGAGTTTCACACCCTTTCAAAATCATATAATATGTCAGGCTGGAGAATCGGCTTTTGCGTCGGGAACAGGGACATACTGAAGACTCTGGCAAAAACAAAAAGCTATATCGATTTCGGTATATACCGGGCCATACAGTACGCTGCCATTAAGGCGCTATCGGGCCCGCAGGATTCCGTAAAAAAGACTGTTGAGACCTACAAAAGAAGGCGTGATTTATTTGTGGACGGGCTCAATAAGATCGGGTGGAAGGTGAAAAAGCCAAAGGCCACATTCTACATCTGGGCTCATATCCCTTTAAAGTATAGCGCGCTTACGTCCATGGAATTCACAAATCTTTTGCTTGAAGAGGCCGGGATAGCCGTAGCGCCGGGAACAGGCTTCGGTGAGTACGGTGAAGGCTATGTGCGCTTCGCGCTTGTTGAAAAAGAAGAAAGGCTCAAGAGCGCGCTGGAAAGGCTTAAAAAGATACTGGAGCTTGAGGCATAAAACACTAAAACGTCCATGAAAAAAAATATTCTTCTGATGTATATCTCTGAACACTCCGGACACCACCAGGCAAGCATCGCGCTGGAAAAGGCCATTTTAAAAAAATGTCCGGAATCGAGCGTGCTTAATGTAAACGCGTTCAGATTGACTAACCCTATCATGGAGAGGGTCACTCACAAGGCGTATATGGGAGTGATCAAAAAACACCCTTCTGTCTGGGGCAATCTCTACGATAACCCCAAAGTCGTAAAGAAAACCGAGCGCATCAGAAGTATCTTCAATAACGCGGGGTCTAAGAAGCTTGAGAAGCTGGTCGAAAAATTCAAACCGGATGCCGTAGCCTGCACACAGGCATTCCCCTGCGGGATCATGGGAAATTACAAAAAGACGCGTAAAGTCAAGACGCCTCTGGTAGGGGTATTGACGGATTATGCCCCGCATTCTTACTGGATGCACGATGAGGTAGACGCTTATATCGTGCCTTCAGAGGAGATAAAAGACGCTCTGGTAAAAAAGCGGATACCGGCGGAAAAAATACACCCGCTGGGCACGCCGATAGACCCAATTTTCACCGACGTTTTGGACAAAGACAACTTAATCAGGGAGATGGGCCTTTCCACCAATAAGCCCGTCATACTTGTCATGGGAGGAACTTACGGGATAGGGCCCGACGAGAAACTTATCAGGGCGCTGGAGGGCTGCAAAAAAGATATACAGGTCGTGGTGGCTACGGGAGTCAATAAAAAATTATTCGATAAGGTCCTAAAGCTTAAGGCGGGACTTCAAAAAAAGGTCATTGTCCTGAGTTATTCGCGCAATGTGCATGAATTAATGGAAATAGCGGATCTAATAATAACAAAGCCGGGCGGCCTTACAGTCGCTGAGGCACTGGCCAAGTCCCTTCCGATGGTGATCTTAAACCCGCTGCCGGGCCAGGAAGACCTGAACACAAAGATCCTGACTAAAAAGGGCATAGCCATAAAAGCGGCTGACGAAAAAGACGCGGTCTTGATCGTGGATAGCCTGCTTGAAAAACCTGATCAGATGGATAAAATGCGGGATTCAATAAAGGCAGAAGCGAAACCATATTCCGCATTTCAAACAGCTGACCTGTTACTGCAATTGTCAAATTAGGCATGTTGTACTATTTTTACATAATAGGCTTATTTTTGCTTCGTATCGCGAGTAGGACGACTGCGTGCAGGATAGCCTCATTCTTAGCCAGGGCTAAATATATTCTATCGAAGAAAGACAGGGAGACGGTAAAATCAAATCTCAGGAATGCCTTTCCGCAAGCGGGGGAAAAAGAGATCTCTCTTCTAGCGCGAAAGACATTCGAGAACTTCGGCAGATATATCATAGATTTCTTTTCACTGACAAAGAATGAGGATGGATACCTGGATAACGTGATGCATATCACGGGCGCTGAAAATATCGACCGCGCCCTTGACTTCGGCAAAGGATGCATAATTTTAACGGCTCATTTCGGCAATTGGGAACTTACCGGATGCGCCATGGCAAAACAGGGGTATAAAATAAACGCGGTCGCCCTTGCGCATGCGGATCCCAGGATAAATGAGCTCTTCATCCGGCAACGGATAAGATGCGGCATTAAAGTCATACCCACAGGCAAGGCAAAGGCAGACTGTTTAAAAGCTTTAAACCGGGGAGAGGCTGTCGCCATACTCGGTGACCGCCCATACGCTGATCACGGCATAGAGATGGATTTCTTTGGCAAGAAAACCTTAGCCCCCAGGGGGGCGGCGCTTTTTAGTTTAAAAAACGGATCGCCTATCGTGCTTGTTTTTTCATACTGGGAAAATGGCGGTTACCGGGCGGTTTTCGAGGAACCGTTTGTTCTCAAAAGGGAAGGGGATATAGACAAGGAACTGGCTGAGATCTCCGCTAGATTTTTCAGAAGATTCGAGCATTACATAAAAAAATATCCCGCTCAGTGGTACATGTTTAACAGGGTGTGGAAGGAAAACTAGGCTGTGAACAGAGTACGCATTCTTATACCGGCTTACAATGAATCGGAGCAGATAGGCCGGCTATTAAGGGCCCTAAAAGCAAAGGGGCATACACCGGTTGTGGTCGATGACGGATCAAATGACCAAACAGCCAGAGAGGCCGGAGATGCCGGCGCTATTGTGGTAGGACACAAAGAGAACAGAGGCAAAGGCGCATCACTGCAGACCGGTTTCGATCATATTTTAAAAGAAGGCTACGATGCGGTTTTGATAATGGACGGCGACGCCCAACATAGTGCCGATGATGTTCAAAGATTCATCGACCTGGCTGATAAGAAACAAAATGTCCTTATCATAGGCAACAGGATGGGTAATACAAAAAATATGCCTCTCGACCGGAAACTCACCAATATGTTTATGTCATTCATCGTATCCTGTATATGCCGTCAAAAAATACCCGACTCCCAGTGCGGTTTTCGTCTGATAAAACGTGAATTGCTACAGAAGATCAAGATCGAATCAGAGAGATTTGAGGTGGAATCCGAGCTATTGATAAAAGCAAGCCGCCGAGGCACAGAGATACTGTCTATTCCCATCGATACGTTTTACGGCAAAGAGTCCAGTCAGATAAATCCTTTTTTGGATACATTCCGGTTTATAGTCTTTCTTCTCAAGCTTCCTTTTATTAGATAGAGGAACAACATGACTAATCAATCGTATGAAGAGATGCGGGAAAATATGGTGAAAAAGCAACTTATTCCGAGAGGAATAAGCAGCCCGACGGTATTAAAGGCCTTCAGAAGGATAGAAAGACATAAATTCGTACCTACCGGATCGCTAAATTCATCCTATGCCGACCACCCGCTTCCTATAGGTGAAGGCCAGACGATATCACAGCCGTATATCGTGGCCCTTATGACAGAGTCACTCGGATTGACCGGAAGTGAAAAAATACTTGAAGTCGGCACCGGTAGCGGTTACCAGACGGCTGTGCTTGCGGAACTGGGTTCGAAGATCTATTCGGTTGAGAGAGTCCCGGCGCTTGCGGATAGAGCCGGCAAGACTCTGAGAGAATCAGGTTATAAAAATATCGAGATAGACGTGAGGGATGGGTCACTCGGATGGGATGAACACGCGCCTTATGACGCTATTATTGTAACAGCCTCATGTCCGGGAAGGCCGGAGGCTCTGCTGGGGCAACTTTCCTCCGGAGGCAGATTAATAGCTCCCATAGGAGGTGCCTTTGGCCAGGCACTCACTTTGTATAGAAAACACGATAAAACAATCGATAAGCGCGAGATATGCGGCTGCGTCTTTGTCCCGCTCATCGGAAAAGAAGGTTGGGAGAGATAGATCATGCTGGAACGAATAGTGGATTTTATGAACGGCTTACCAAAGGAATTTGTCACTGTGATAGTCGCGGCATTGCCTGTTTCAGAATTAAGAGGGGCTATCCCACTGGCTATAGCCATGAAACAGCCGCTTGTAAAAACACTCATCCTTGCCTACATAGGCAATATGCTGCCCGTGATACCGCTGCTGGTACTGCTGGGTCCTGTCTCTGAAAAATTGAGGCATATTCCAGCGCTGGAACGATTCTTTAACTGGCTTTTTGAAAGGACTAAAAGAAAAGCGGAAATAGTCCAAAGATATGAGGCCCTCGGGCTCATATTATTCGTGGCTATACCTCTCCCGGCCACAGGGGCATGGACAGGCTGCATAGCCGCGTCGTTGTTTAAAGTGAAGTTCAAGTACGCTTTCCCTGCGATCTTAATAGGGGTGTTGATAGCAGGGGTCATAGTGACGTCCCTCACATTAATGGGCATAAAATTTATTGATACAAGCTATGTGATCCGGTAGCTGTCGATCATAGTAGGCCGTATATGCTAAAAGACGCCTCCTTTAAAATTTGCCTTATACTTTCTGCATTTGCCCACATAACAATCCTATACCCATGGTCATTTATGCATTTTGCATCGAGGCCGGAAATAACATTCCGTCGCGTAGAATTGACTTATTTTAAATCCGGCGGGGCTGATGAGGTATTTGTCAAAGATATAAGGCCTGTTACTTCCGTAAGGAAAGAAAAAGCAAATAAAAAAGCCTCAGCGGTAAGGCCGGAAGGGATCGAAATAGAGACTGTGAAAAAACCGGCTGCAGTGGTAAAAATACCGGAAGAAATATCAATCGAGCCGGAGGCTTTCAAGGAACCTCCGCAGGAATGGCTTGATCCGAATGAGGCACCGGAAGGAAGCAGACTGCGCGATGATTATTACCTTAGGGTACGTGAGAAAATCAAATCTGTATTAGACAAGAACAAAAAAGGTTTTGCGGGAGAGGGTGAACTGCATGTACGCTTCATAGTGGAAAGATCCGGCGCATTAAAAAATCTTACATTATACAGAAGATACGGCAGGGATATCCGCAAGCTTGGGCCTATAGCCCTTAACAGCATAAAAGAAGCCGCGCCGTTTCCACCGTTCACGAGTGAGATGAGAGAAAGTGAACTCATATTTAAACTACCTATAAGGTTCTCTTATAAATGACGATCAAACATTACCTCGCCTGCATATTAGTCCTCCTTGCCTGGACGGGGCCTGCCCTGGCCGTTGAATCCGGGCCTAACATCTACTGGCTTTACGATGATGAGGCAAAGGGGCCATTTCTGGATGATCTGGATAGATTCCTGAGGGCGCATGAGGATGAGCCCTTCACGCGGAAAGATTCGGATTCTCCCGCCAAAATAAGTGGCGGATATAGAATGAATTTCGGATTTCAATGGGCTTCAACCGATGATCTCCACTGGAAGAACGCGAATACGGAGATCACGGGCAATAATTTCAGGTACCTCTGGGGGGAGAAGCGCTACAACACATTCAATCCTGATATATACGATAGTTTTGACCTGTCGATAGATATAGAGCCCGAGGCGCAGTGGTCCGCGCATATGGATCTGATCGTGGATCCGTGGGCATTCGTCGGAGAAACCGAAAAGGTGAATGTCAGAAGCGGTTGGGGGGCTGAAATCGATCTTGACCTGCCCTACTGGTCAAATACCGGGCGCACAAGGGATATAGTAGTCAGAAGTAATACCGGTGACACTATCAACATCCCGGCAATACAGGTAAGGGACTCTGACACGGAACCCACTAATGTGACAAGCGGATGGGGGGATAGATATTTCATCCCCGCCATGCACGTTAAGCGGGAGTTCAGGCCTATAAAAAATCTATGGCTGGACTGGAACTTCGCGGAGGATTCCCGCATTAGAGTATTCCCGTATCTTGATAACGCTTATGCCTTCACAAGCGACGACCCGATCGGGCTATCAAATAATCATATCTACTGGGAAGCAAGCCCCTGGATAAGCTTCTGGACGCGCGGGGTCGAATATTCGGCATTAGGCTGGGAGCCCGGATTCTGGACAGCTGATACGGCCGAAGGCAGGCAAGGTGAACGCCTCAGGCTTTTGCGCGGGATCCACCTCACCAGCGAAACAGAGAGAACCAGCTTGGAGACGATGGCCGCCAGCTCTGTATCACCGTGGAACGAATACGAAAACATGAATAACATAGCCTATGCCGGCAGGTTCAAGGCATACGTCACCGATCTATTGACCATGGGATCTACATATACCGCAAGAACAGGCATGACAGATGATGATGTGGAGTCGCTTGAGCAGGCCTGCGCCCTTGACTGGAGCCTGGATGTATCACCCGAAGTCAGGGCAGAAACCGAAGTAGCTTATTCATACAGAGGCACTGACACGGATAGCGTACACAGGTCGAGTAACTGGGGTGAGGCGTTTGCCGCCCGGCTACACTACGGCAAGGAATTCGAATCCGGAAGAACGGGGTATAAGTTCGCGTTTACTTATATGGCCGACGATTTCGAGCCTCCTCTAGCCACATATGGAAATACCAGCAACGACCAGAGCTGGGCAGACCACATAGAGTTTACGGAACGCTCGGAAGAGGATAAGAAAATAAAAATAGGCGACGGTATTTCCCCTAACCGCAGTGTTTTTTCCATCGGCAACACCACATCGCTTTTCGACGGCAAATTCGAGATCCTTTCCGATTACAGGCAGGCCCACACTGCCAACATCGGAAAGTTCAGGGAAGCTGTCTTTCGCAACGAGGCAACTGCCGTAGTCTCAGATTTTACAACGTGTAAATCACTGGCCCTGGTACACAAAAATCCTCCCAATAAAGATAACGAGCTCGCCTTCGTATTCGGCGGAGGGGTAAAGTGCAGGTTAAACGATCAGATAGCAGCCTATGGAATATATGAACGTGCTAATAAATATCCGTACTGGCCGGAGGCAAGCTCTGACTGGTTCAGGATGGATCCGATGCCGCCTTATCCGTTTTTTAACATGTATAAATTGAAATTCACGTTTGAGCCTTACAAGGATCTGATATTCGAATACAATCATTGCAGAAATGGTTTTAAATTCGCCACAGGCGTGGATGATAACATCAACTATGACGGTATCGAGCTTAGGTGGAAGTTGTATGAGGGGCTGAGCACGCAATTCACTTACAAATATTCACGAGTCATGGAGGTAAATGAACTCCTGGCCGTAGGCACTGAAAACTTTATGGGACACCACAACATTTATTCCGAAACAAACTGGGAAATATGGAAGGGTAAATATCTGAGGGTTCAGTTCGGCGACCTGGGACGGTTTATCACCAGGTATCAGATCGACCCCGATTCCTCTACTGAGCGCTCCAGCATACAGCATGATGTATTGGATACCCAGGAGATAATCCGCATTGCCTTAGTCGGAACGTTTTAAACCGTCCTTGACTTTAGACGGTATTACGCTTATAATAATATTAAAATTATATGAATAACAAAAGCTGTGTATCATTAATACGAATATTTCTCTTTTGCCTTTTTATAGTCGCCGCATCTCACGCTCACGCCGCCGATAAAATCTACACTGAGGATAATACACTTAAGAGGGTCTTGGATAACGGCATGACGGTCATCATACATCAAATGAACAAAACACCCATCGTCTCTATCGACATCGCCGTAAAAACCGGCAGCGCGGTTGAGGGTATCTACGCGGGCAGTGGGATATCCCATTTTTTAGAACATATGATGTTCAAGAACAAGGCGGAGCAAAAAGGCCAAAGTTACGCTGAGAAAATAAAAGCATTAGGCGGGAACATGAACGCCTTTACCAGCCATGATTTCACTGTTTACTACGCCACAGTGCCCCCTGAGAAGGCCGCTCCAGCATTAGAAATACTTAAAAACCTGATATCCAATTCGCACTTCGACGCTTTAGAATTAAAAAAAGAGAAGTCTGTTGTCCTTGATGAGGCCAGGAAAAATAAAGACCAGCCGGGCAGGATGGCCTCAGAACTGTCATGGAGAACGGCATTTCAGGAGCATCCCTATAAATATCCGGTCCTGGGACATGACGGCCTGCTTGAACGCATCGGCAAGCAAGAGATGGAAGATTATTACTCAAAAAGATATTCTACCCACCGTATGGTACTCGCGATATCCGGAGACGTAAACAAGGATGAGCTTTTCAGGGAAGTGCTGGAAAAATTCGGGCCCATGAAGCGTAACCTCATACCGGATTTGCCTAACGTTGAGGAACCTCTGCAGATAAGCCCCAGGGAGCGCGTGGAATATATGGACATCTCACTTGCCCACGTATCGCTTGCCTTCAGAGGTGTGTCGATAGGCGATCCCGCGCTTTACCCCTTAGACGTGCTGGCTCTGGCGCTCGGAGCGGGCGAAGATTCCATATTAACCAAAGAGCTGCGCAACAAAAAGAAGCTGGTGCATCATATCAGCTCGAGTAATATAACATTGCGCAGCGCAGGACTTTTTTATATACATTTTGCCGCAGATGAGGAAAAAGTGGTTGACGCTATATCAGCTGTCCTCGAGGAACTGGATAATATAAAAAAGCGCGGAATACCCGATAGTGATCTGAAAAAAATACGTAATATCTCCAGGGCGAATCTTATAAACGGCCTTGAGACGGTTGAAGGCAGGACGAGAGATATGTCAATAAGCGAGGCCCTGACCGGAGATCACGCTTTTTCTGAATCTTATATAGAAAATCTAGCCCTGGTCACCTCGGAAGATATCAGATCTGCCGCAGGAGATCATCTGATCGATCAACACCTGAATATTGTCCGCATCCTGCCTGAGATAAAGGAAGAAAAGATAGCGCCGGATAGCACGCCCCGACCGTCAAGCCGTGAATTATCAAAGCATGATATGACAAACGGGATCAGGATAATCATCTGTGAGGACCATTCAACGCCGAACTGTTCCATGTCCGCGGTATTTCTGGGCGGGGTAAGGGCTGAAAACAGTTCCAATAACGGGGTATCGCACCTTATGTCTTCACTCCTTCTGGACGGAACGAAAGAGAGGAGCGAAGAGGAGATCAAGTCAGAGATCGAAAGCCTGGGAGGCGGAATACACAGCTTCAGCGCAAACAACAGTTTTGGAATAAAAATAAACCTCTTAAGCGGGGACTGGAAAAAAGGTATCGAAATACTCTCTGATGCCGTGATAAACCCGGTATTCCAGCAGGAAAAAATGGAAAAGGAAAGATCCCTGATCCTGGCGGCGATCAAGGAGAGGGATGATGGCATAATAAGTTCGGGCATGATGCGCTTTAAAGAGAACTTCTACAAAGAACATCCCTACCGCATGCATCCTCTCGGCAAAGCCGAAACCGTCAATAGTCTTGACCGGCGCGATGTTCTGGGGTTTTACAATTCACTGTGCGTTCCGGCAAATATGGTGATAGCCGTTTGCGGAGACATAAGAGCCGCAGAAGTCACAGATGAGGTAAAAAAACACTTCGCCGATTTTAAAAGAGATGAGCCCGTACTGCCGGATCCGCCCACTAATATATCAAAAAGGGATAAAAACAAATTTTCCTATGAGATGAAAAGGGAACAGTCCATGATCATAATCGGGTTCCCGAGCGTAAAATTATCTGACAATGACAGATATGCCTTTGAGATCGTGGATTCTGTCATGTCAGGGTACAACGGAAGGATGTATAATAACGTGCGCGAGAAACTGGGGATGGGTTATATCGTGGGTTCCTCATATCAACCCGGGCTTGAAGTGGGCTGCTTTGCCTTTTATGCTCTAAGTTCACGTAAAAATATCGATACAATAAAAGAGGCGATGTTAAAAGAGATAAAGGATTTAAAGGAAAACCCGCTGCCGGAGGAGGAATTAGAGGCCGCGAAAAGATTTCTCATAAACCAATCGGTTTCTGGCCTGCAGACAAACAGTTCAATAGATTTCGCTACTTCACTTGACGAATTATACGGATTAGGCTACAAAAACTTTGAACTCTATGATGAAAAAATAAACAATGTAACGGTGAGCCAGATCAAGAGAGCGGTCAACCAGTATTTTGATACGAAGAACTCTATTATAGTCACGGTTTATGGTGAAACGGGAGGGGAAGAGTAAAGAGGCAAAGGTGATAGCTATGAAATCCAGAGAACCTGCTGCAGCGGGGCGGTTCTATCCGGGAACAAAGGCTTCGCTGGAAGAGACCTTATCGTCGCTGATAAGCAGGGATGAGTCCAGAGAAAAGGTGCTTGGGGCAATATCTCCCCACGCGGGATACATGTATTCAGGCCCTGTAGCCGGCCGGGTCTTTTCAAGGCTCGCGCCCCGTGATCTTTTCGTGATCATCGGACCCAACCATACCGGAGACGGGAAACCTTTCAGCGTTTACCCGCGAGGACAATGGAAAACGCCTCTGGGTCCGGCAGAAGTGGACGAGGAATTCTCCGGATACCTTATTGATAACTCCGGATTATTGCAAGCCGATGAAGCGGCTCACGCCTACGAACACTCGATCGAAGTCCAGTTGCCTTTTTTGCAGTATGGCGGATGGGCATTCAAGTTTGCCGCGCTTTGCGTCGCAAACATGAAGATCGGTGACCTGAAAAAGGCTGGGCATGAAGTGGCGAACGCGATAAGCAAGCTGAAAAAAGACGCTACCATCATCGCCTCCAGCGATATGACGCATTATGAAAAGTATGAGTCCGCTAAGACAAAGGACAGACAGGTCATCAATGCGATACTTGAGCTGGATGAGGACCTGCTGCTCGAAAAGGTCTCAGAATTAAATATATCCATGTGCGGAGTCGCGCCTGTCATAATAGCATTAAGCGCGGCTAAAGCGCTGGGCGCCAGGGAAGCTGAACTGATAGACTATAAAACGAGCGGGGATACGTCCGGTGACTATTCCTCAGTCGTAGGATACGGAGGTATGATCATAAAATGAGTATGATAGATTATTTACCGAGGCTACTAGGAAAAAAGAGAAAGACCGCCCTTGTGCTAGGAGGCGGTTCCGCGAGAGGGATCGCGCATATAGGCGTGCTCAAGATACTGCAAAAAGAGAAGATCAAATTCGATCTTGTCGTCGGCACCAGTATAGGCGCGTTCATCGGCGCCGCTTACTCCCTGGGTGTTGATATGAAAAAGGCGGAGGAGATGGCGTTGACATTCAACGTGCGGGAAAGCCTTGACTTCATAATCCCGCCAGGCCTTGGACTGATCAGAGGAAACCGGATCTATAGTGTAATAAAAGATTTTCTCGGGGATAAAAAGTTTTCGGATTTAAAGATACCAACGGCTATCATCGCCACTAATATAGAGAGCGGCCAGGAGGTCGTTTTTACGGAAGGGCCGCTCGCCGAAGCGGTGAGAGTAAGCTGCTCTTACCCCGGAATATTCGCCCCGCAGAGAATAAACGGTCAATTACTTGTAGACGGCGGTATCATAAACACGGTTCCTGTCAGCGTCGCGAGGGATATGGGGGCTGATACCGTGGTCGCGATTGACGTAGGATTCTGCGTCAATGTAGGCGAGATCAAGAGCATATTCGGCATAATATTTCAGGCATTCCAGATCACCGGAGACGAGCTCAACCGCCATCAATCAAAGCAGGCGGATATTATCATAAGACCCGAACTTAAAGGTATCAACCAGCTTGACTTTGACAGCGCAAAGATAGCAATACAAAAAGGAGAGATAGCTGCGCTTGAAAAGATCAAAGAATTAAGAAGAAAAATAGGCGTTATTAACACGTAAATTCAGAAGGGAGCATATGAGCACTGATAAGAGTAACAGCGACGTAAGGCCTGAACCAAATTTCAGCATCTTCATTTCCAGTCTGTCGATGCAGGCCCTTGTATTCATGGGAGAGATCGACAATCCTATGACACATAAGAAAGAGACGAATTTAGAGCAGGCGAAATACATGGTAGACACGCTTGCAATGGTAAAGGATAAGACCCAAGGGAATTTAAGCGGCCATGAGGCCAATCTTCTTGATAATGTCCTTTATGAACTCAGGATGAAATATACGGCAAAATCCGGAAAACTGTAGACCCATGAATATTTTTGCGGTCATAAGCGCGATCATAGTATTCGGCGTAGTAGCCCTCCTCATCCAACTTGCTTTCTATTTTTCCAAACATCTGAACCTGATGAGACAGGAGGTCTCTCTAAACCTCAAGCAGATAAATGATAATATGACGGCCCACCTTAAGGACAGCCTGAACTCTATACACGAAGCGAATAAGAACATAGGCGGAAGGCTTGATAGCGCGACCAAGGTCGTGGGAGACGTAAAAGAACACCTGGGTAAATTGGAAGAATCTAACCAGCGCCTCTATGAGATAGGCAAGGACATATCCGGGCTGCAGGATCTTCTGCGCGCCCCTAAGCTGAGAGGCGGTATAGGCGAGTTCATACTGGAGGATCTTCTCAGGCAGATAATACCGCGGGAATTTTATGAGCTTCAATATGAATTCAAAAACAAGGAAAGAGTGGACGCGGCAATAAAGTTCGGGCAGGGGATAGTCCCGGTAGACGCAAAGTTTCCCCTTGAAAATTTTAAGAGGATCGTGGAGGCAGAAGATGAGGAAGAGCGCCTCCGGATGAAGAAAAACTTCATCATGGATATCAAAAACCATATCAGAGTGATAGCTGAAAAGTATATCGTCCCCGAAGAAGGCACATTTGATTTCGCCCTTATGTATATCCCGGCTGAGAATGTATACTATGAGACCATTATAAAAGATGAAAAGTTAAGCGAAGAATCTGGCATATTCCAATTTGCGATAGACAAAAAAGTCATACCTGTATCGCCTAACAGCTTCTATGCATACTTAAGAGTCATACTTTTAGGTTTGAAGGGCATGGCTATAGAAAAAGGCGCAAAAGAGATACTCTTCAGTCTTTCGCAGCTTAGAAGCGGATTCGACAGGTTCAATACGGATTTCTCAAAAATAGGAAAGCATCTCGATAACGCCAAAAACAATTACACCGATAGCGAGAAAAGGCTGATCAAGATCTCTGATAAGCTGGCCCATATCGAGACTATGGACAAGTCCGAAAAGCGGGTAAAAATAGGCAGCGAAACATGAAGCGTAAGATCTCTCTGGTGATAAGGGCGACTGTAAGCATCGCCCTGATGGCCGTTTTGATATATATGGTGCGGGACAGTATACCAAAGATGCTGACCGCGCTAAAAGGTGTCCCGGTAAGTATCATACTATTTGCGTATGCGTTATTTGTGATCTCAACTATTACCGCGTCAGTAAGGCTTAAGATACTGCTATCAACAAAAAAAATATCTATGACTCTTTTTGACATTGTCAAGCTGACATTCGTGGGTTATTTTTTTTCCAGCTTCTTACCGACCGCGGTCGGGGGAGACGTAGCAAAGGCCTTCTATATCTCGAAGGCAAGCGGCAGGGCGATCAATTCCTACACCACGGTGTTCATGGATAGATTTTTGGGGATGTGCAGTTTGTTTCTTCTTGCCATAGGCGCTTTCTTTTGCTTGAAAGAGATACCTAAATCCGGCCTCCATTTGTTGCTCCCATTACTTCTTTTAGCCGGTTTATTAATATCGGTTTTTTTATTCAACAAACGATTTGCCGGATCCGTGGGCCGAGCCTTCACTTCATTCATACCAAAAAAAATCAAGGAAAAGGCCCGGGATATATATGAGGCCATTCACAGCTTTAAAAATTTCAAACTCAAGCTCCTTGAATGCCTTTTTATTTCGGCAGTGGGGCAATCAACCGCTTTTGTATCCGTATATATATTAGCCATCGGGTTAAAATCTCCTCTACCGCTTATGGCCGTATTATTAGTTATGCCGATATCCGCCATAGTGAGCATGGTCCCGTCCATATATGGCACAGGGCCGAGGGAGATGTCGATAGTGATCTTACTCAGCCCCTTCATCGGCAAAGACGGGGCGCTGGCCATCGCCTTTTTATGGCTCGGTTTATTATTAACAACCGCGTTAATAGGTGGTATAATACATCTGGTTATGGGCCGCTATAAGGCTATATCGGCCGAAATACCGCAATAAAACAGGGGGTTACCCATGATAGATGACGAATTAATGAAGTTGCTTGTCTGTCCTGCATGCAAAAGCAGCGTAAGGCTGGAGGGGGAGAAGATAGCCTGCACAAATTGCGGGCTTCGTTACCCTATACGTAACGGGATCCCGGTAATGCTTATAGACGAAGCCGAAAAAGACGACCAATAGGAGACGGATATGAAAAAGATCCTGGTCATCCACGGCCCTAATTTAAATCTTTTAGGGAAGCGTGAAACGAATATATACGGAACCTCCGACTTAAAGACGATTAATTCCGAAATATCAAAAAAAGCTAAATCACTAAAAATAAGCGTAGAATTCCTTCAATCAAATCACGAGGGCGATATAGTGGAGGCAATCGGCGGGGCGGTTAAAAAATATGACGCGTTAGTCATAAATCCGGCCGCCTACACGCATACAAGCGTCGCTATCAGGGATGCGATAAGCGCTATCCGCATACCTGTGGTCGAAGTACACCTGTCAAATATATATGCCCGTGAGGAATTCAGGCAAAAATCCCTGATCTCACCCGCCGCTAAGGGGAGCATTTGCGGATTCGGGCTTCATAGTTACCTTCTGGGGATCGAGGCAGCAGCAGCATCACTTAAGCGGTAAGGACCGGATACATATGTCCAAAAAAAGGATCGGCGCGCTTGTCGATCTGCTTCGAAAAAATAAGATCGGCGCTCTATTAGTCACCAAGCCCGAGAACATCTTTTATCTGACCGGATTCACGTCAACCAGGATAATGCTGGCCGTAAACGCTAAAAAGAGTTTTGCCGTGACGGATTTCATCTACGCCGAAGCGGCATCAAAAACTCTTAAGCGGCATGGCATAGATGTATACATAGCAGACTGTAAGTCGTCGCCCGAAAAGATCATAAGCTCCACGCTCAATAAATACAGGGTCAAGGGCCTTGGAATAGAATCGCACTCTATGAATCTGGACCATTTTCAAAAATTGAAGGGATCTCTAAAGAAGACGCATCTTGTCTTAACCGCAGGTATCGTCGAATCTTTGCGCGAGATAAAAGATGCCGGAGAGATCAGAAGCTTAAAAAAAGCAATAGGAGTGACTGCTGATACGTTTAAGAGCGTAAAGATGATGTTGCGGCCAAAGACCACAGAGGCCGAGTTAGCACGATCAATAAAAGTGATTTTCATAAAGAACGGGGCGGATGGATCCTCTTTTGAGCCTATAGTAGCCGGCCAACCGGCCGCCTCTCAACCGCATTATATACCCTCTTTGAGTAAATTGGGAAATAATAATGCAATATTATTAGATATTGGATGTAAATTATCAGGATACAATTCCGACTTGACAAGGATGTGCTCATTGGGTAAAATAACTCCTAAATTTGTTAAATTGTACGCGGTGCTGCTGGAAGCCCAGAGGCGCGCTATTGAGCATGTAAAACCGGGGGTAAAAATATGCGATATAGACCATGAGGCCAGGCAGTATATCGAAAGTAAAGGGCTTGGACGTTTTTTCGGGCATAATACGGGCCATGGCATAGGATTAGAGATCCATGAACATCCTTCGGTCTCAAGTACCAATGTTAATACCCTGAAAGAGGGTATGGTATTCACGGTAGAGCCCGGTATATATATACCGGGTTACGGGGGGCTCAGGATAGAGGACGTGATCATGGTAACACGGAATGGGCGCAAGGTATTAACGCATGATATCGACAAATCAATTTAAGAGCGGAATATTCATAAAACTCGACGGACAACTCTATATGATAATGGAATTTCAACATCATAAGCCCGGCAAGGGCGGAGCAGTGGTGCGGACAAAGCTCAGGAATGTGAAAGCTGGATCCATTGTAAATCGGACGTTCAGGGCAGGTGATGCTGTTGAGAATGTGTTTGTGGAAGAAAAAAAATTCCAGTATCTATACGCGGATAACGGGCATTATCATTTTATGGACAGTGAATCGTATGAACAGATATCGATCTCTGAGAAAGTGGTGGGCAGCGCAAAGAATTTTCTCAAAGAAAACTCCGAGGTCAGCGTAACTATGTATGAAAGTGATATACTCGATATAAAATTGCCTACTTTTATAGACCTTAAAGTAGCGGAGGCGGGTCCCGGCTCAAGAGGGGATACCGTCAAGCAGGGAACCAAGAACGCAATGCTTGAGACCGGGGCAACCGTACAGGTTCCGCTTTTCATAAATTCCGGGGACATAATAAAGATCGATACGCGCACAGGCGGATATGTAGGGCGCGCTTAGGGATTTTATTGATAATCATGGGTCACAAAGTCACAAGGTCACCAGGTCACAAGGGAAGAAAAACCCCTGGTGACGTGTGACCTGGTGACGTGTGACCTGGTGACCTGGTGACGTGTGACCTGGTGACCTTATAATCCAACATACTTTATCCGAGGAGTAAATATGAATATCAAAGAAATAAAAGAGATGATAATCCTTATGAACGAGAATAATCTCTCTGAATTTGAGCTGGAGAAACAAGGATTAAAGATACGCCTTCGAAAGGGCTCTGACGGTCTCGTAGAGAAAGTGATCGAAAGGCCGGTCGCTCCGGTGCTTTCAGCCGCAAACGCACCGCAGGCTGGCCCCGGAGGAACGGCGCAGGCCGCAGCGTCCAAGGCTAATGAAATAAAATCTCCCATGGTAGGAACATTTTACGCGGCGCCTTCTCCGGACGCGCAGCCTTTTGTGGGGCCGGGAGACATCATAGAGGTCGGGCAGGTTGTCTGCATCATAGAAGCAATGAAGCTCATGAATGAGATAAAATCCGATATAAAAGGAAAAGTGACGTCGGTATTGGTTGAAAACTCGGATCCCGTTGAATTCGGCCAGGCATTATTTCTGGTAGAACCCATTTAAGGAGTATCATGTTTTCAAAGATCCTTATCGCTAATAGAGGTGAAATAGCGCTGAGAATTATACGCGCCTGCAGAGAAATGGGCATAAAGACCGTGGCCGTATATTCGGAGGCAGACGTTAATTCGCTGCATGTAAAGCTGGCGGATGAGGCGGTATGCATAGGGGAAGCTCAGAGCAGTAAGAGCTATCTCAATATTCCGGCTATCATAAGTGCCGCGGAGATCACTGATGTCGAGGCCATACACCCCGGTTACGGGTTTCTGGCCGAGGATGCCCATTTTGCGGAAGTGTGCGCATCATGCAATATAAAATTCATAGGGCCTTCTCCTGAAAGCATACGCCTGATGGGCGATAAACTCGCGGCAAAGAATGTCGTAAAACGCGCCGGCCTGCCTGTAATACCCGGCGGGGATAAAGCGATAAAAACCAAGGAAGATTCTCTTAAGATAGCTAAGAAACTTAAGTATCCGGTGATCGTGAAGGCCGCGGCCGGAGGAGGCGGCCGGGGGATGAGGGTATGTCATAATGACGTACGGCTTATCAGCGCTATTATGACCGCTCAGCGAGAGGCAGAGGCGGCCTTTGGAAATGCCGATGTATATCTGGAGAAATACATAGAAAAACCAAGGCATATTGAGATCCAGCTGCTCGGCGACTCCAGAGGACATATCATACATTTAGGCGAGCGCGAATGCACAATACAGAGAAGGCATCAAAAGCTCATAGAAGAATCTCCCTCACCTGCGGTGAATGAAAAACTGCGCAAAAGGATGGGTGAACTTGCGGTCAAGGCGGCAAAAAGCGTAAACTATTCAAGCGCCGGCACAATTGAGTTTCTGCTGGACAAGAACGGGGATTTTTATTTTATGGAGATGAATACCAGAATACAGGTGGAACATCCAGTAACTGAGATGGTAACCGGGATCGATCTTATAAGAGAGCAAATAAACATTGCTAACGGCAAGAAGCTTACCACAAAGCAGGAAGATATCAAACTCACCGGAAGCGCCATAGAAGCCCGCATATATGCCGAAGACCCGGAGAAGAATTTCATGCCTTCCCCCGGTAAGATCCTGGAGTACAATGCGCCGGGTGGGCGCGGCGTGCGGCTGGATACAATGGTCCATACCAATTACATGGTATCTCCGTATTATGATTCCATGATAGGAAAATTAATAACATTCGGCAAAACAAGAGCTGAAGCTATCAGCATAATGAGAAGGGCCCTTGATGAATTTATCATCGAACCCATAAAAACAACTATCCCGCTCCTTAAAGACGTATTCAGCAATCCTCTTTTTATAAAAGGCGATATTTCAACGGATTTCGTTAGCGGGATAGAGGAGGAATCTGAAAAATGAACGCAGAATATAACGAATCAAACCTCGGGGACATAAGCATAAACAATGATGTCATCAAAAACATCGCCCTGAAGGCGGCAACGGATATCAGCGGCATACACAGCACCAGAGTCAATTTCATTAAAAAAATGTGGAATACGTTGAGGAAAAAGGACTCTGCAACTGAAGTTATCCTGGAATTCATCAATAGCTCCGAGATAAAAATAACCTTGAGGATCATGATGGAGTATGGGGTGAATATTCCGCACTTAGCGGGAATCGCCCAGGAGAACGTTAAAAAAGAAGTAGAGCATATGACCGGGCTGACCGTAACGGAGGTCGCCGTCAAAATAGTCGAAGTAGATACAGAAAAATACTCTATACCAAAAGAAAACCCGAAAAAAGAATTTGAACCATCGCAACCTGTAAATGACGAAGCAGGTTCGCAATAATACATTAGAAGGGGGTAATAATGCGGATATTCAGCGGTTTCACAATGCTGATCTACACTCTTGTGTTTCTAGCAATAGGCTGCGCCTTGATAGCCTTTTCCCTGAACATGATACTGATCGAGGATATCATACCCGCGATAGAGTACGCCTTTGACACACTAAACATCCGGTTAATAGTGGGGCTGGTAGGCGTGCTTATAATCCTCTATAACCTGGTGGCGGTACAGATATCGCTTGGCAATATGCAGAGGGAAAAAACTATAGCTTTTGACAACCCAAGCGGCAGGGTGACTATTTCTCTGTCAGCCATTGAAGACTTTATCAGGCGGTCTTCCTCTCATATCCCGGAAGTAAAGGAGCTCAGGGCGGACGTCAAGGCAAGCAAGAAAGGGATCAATATCACCAACAGGGTCGTAGTCTATTCAAACACGAATATTCCGGAGGCTACCGAAAGAATACAAAGCATACTCAAGCACAGGATACAAGAAATGCTCGGCATAGAAGAACCAATAAACATAAAAGTACATATCGCGAAAATAGCCCCGAGAGATTCCAAAGACAAAGCGCCTAAAAAGGTTGAAGAGATAGAACAGAAGAGAGGGATCTTTAAGGGTATTGAATATGGAGACGGATGATCTGGTAATTCGTATATCGCTTATCGTTAATCGTTGATCGTATGTACGGTTTACGGTGTACGGTTTACGGTGTACGGTTTTTAAAATCCAACGGTTGTTCCGTAAACCGTAAACCATGAACCGTAAACCGAACAAAGGTAATCGAAACGAAATATGATTAACGATATACGATAAACGATATACGATCAACGATATACGAACCAATAAGCGGAGGAAAAATAAGAAATGATGAAGATAGGGATACTTACGGGCGGGGGCGATTGCCCGGGGATAAATGCTGTAGTAAGGGGCGCGGTAAGAACCGCGATACAAAAGGGCTATAAAGTAATCGGCCTTCGCGACGGATGGAAGGGCCTTGTAAATAAGGATCATGTCAATCTGGACCTGAGCTCTGTTGCCGGAATACTCATAAAAGGCGGGACGATCCTGGGAACAAGCAGGACCAATCCTTATAAAATCGAAGGCGCAGTCGAAAAATGTAAAAAGAACTTCAAGCGCCTGGACCTTGACGCTCTTATAGCTATAGGCGGCGAGGATACCCTGGGAGTGGCAAACAAACTAAACAAAGAAGGCTTAAACGTAGTAGGTGTTCCGAAGACGATCGATAATGATCTTTCCGCCACTGACTTCACTTTCGGGTTTGACACGTCCGTAAATATAGTCACTGAGGCTATAGACAGGATCCAGACAACAGCCGAAAGCCACCACAGAATATTAGTAGTCGAAGTTATGGGACGTCACGCAGGCTGGATCACGCTTTACGCGGGTATTGCCGGCGCAGCGGATGTGATCTTGATACCGGAATTTCCTTTCGACATAAATGAAGTAGTGGATATCCTGAAAAAATCTAGAAAGAGCGGTAAAAAACACGGCATAGTCGCTGTTGCGGAAGGCGCTACCTTCAAAGATAGGAGCATGGTGATACAGAAAGAAGAGCTCGATTCCTTTGGGCACGTCAGGCTTGGAGGGATCGGAGGGATCCTTTCCGGCAAGATAGAAGAGATGACGGGTTTTGAGACGCGTTTAGTCGTCCTGGGACATCTGCAGAGGGGCGGATCTCCGACAGCCGCGGACAGGGTGCTGGGAACACGTTTCGGCGTCGGCGCGGTAGAGCTAATTGAAAATAAAAAATTCGGAAGAATGGTAAGCCTGAACGGAAACAATATCGTGGACGTTCCGCTTGAAAAGGCTGTGGGTAAGCTTAAAACAGTCAGTGAAGAACTGTATAATACAGCTAAAATATTTTTCGGTTAGCGAGCTGACCGAAGGGGACGCTTTCTACCCGACACTATCACTTGACACAGAAAGTGTCCCCTCAAATGTGGGGTTGTCCCGTGAAAAACGCTATAGAAGATATAATAAATGAAAGCATACGGACGAAGCAGGATCTTCTGAAGACTGAGCTTGAAAACATAGAAAAAGCCGTCAGGAAGATAATCGACTGCATAGGTAACGGCGGCAAGCTCATTATATTCGGAAACGGCGGCAGCGCCGCTGACAGCCAGCATATAGCCGCTGAATTCGTTGGAAGATTTAAATTGGAGAGGAAGGCCTTACCGGCTTTGGCCCTCACCACCAATACATCCACGCTGACAGCTCTTTCAAATGACTACGGATATGATGCGTGCTTCAAGAGGCAAGTCGAGTCTTTAGGGAATAAGGGTGACGTTGCGCTAGCTATTTCGACAAGCGGAAACGCCAGGAATGTAATAGAGGCTGTAAAAACAGCAAAAGAAAAGTCGATAAGCACGATCGCGCTTACAGGAAAAGACGGCGGAAGATTAAAAGGTCTCTGTGAGATGTCTATTGTGGTAAAATCGCAAGATACCGCGCGCATCCAGGAAGCTCATATACTCATAGGCCACATAATAGCCGGTATAGTAGAGTTATCATTAGGACAATGAAAGATAAGATAAAAAGTGCGGCCAGACTCGGGAAGACTATCGCTTACTTAAAGGGGCGTGGAAAAAAAGTCGTATTTACAAACGGCTGTTTCGATATAATCCACAAGGGGCATATCAAGCTTCTAGAAAAAGCCGGATCCCTCGGCGATATACTGATAGTCGCGATCAACAGCGACAACTCCGTAAAAAAGATAAAAGGCATAAAGCGGCCCATAAACTCCGCCAGGGACAGAGCTCTGGTGCTTTCCGCCATCGATGTAGTAGATTATGTGACTACTTTCAGCGAACCCGACCCCGCCCGCATCATATCCAAGTTAAAGCCTGATATCCTTGTCAAAGGCGGGGACTGGAAGAAACATGAAGTCATCGGAGGGGATGTTGTGGAATCATGCGGCGGTAAGGTAGTCACCGTAAGACTTGAAAAGGGCTATTCGACAACGCGCCTCATCAATGCAATCCGCAAGCAATCAAGATGAACAAAAAAGTCTTTCGGATATTAGACGCTAACGCAAACAGATTAAGGGAAGCACTTAGAGTCTGTGAGGATATTTCGCGATTTATAATATCGGATAAAAGCTCGACCAGAAGATTCAAGGCATTGCGCCACAAAACAATCCTTGCCGTAAAATCAATCGACTTTGACGGAAAAACGCTGGCCGGTTTCAGGGATTCCGCCGGTGATATCGGAAAACGCACCATAAAAAGTGAATCCTCGAGAAAAGGCATAGGCGATATTTTCAAAGCCAATATAAAACGAGCGGAGGAATCCGTTAGGGTGCTTGAGGAATTCTCAAAGTTGTCGGGAGGAAGGCTTCCGGGCAGGTTTAAAAATATGCGTTTTGAGCTATACTCTCTGGAGAGTGATATCGTTGAAAAATTGTAAACTGTGTGTGATCATCGACATGGGCCTGGTGGGAAAAAGCGATATCACCAGGATAGCCACGGAGGCTCTGCGCGGCGGCGCTGACATGATCCAGTTAAGAGATAAATCATCTGACGACGGAGATTTCTTAAAATACGCCCGGCTCATAAAAAGCGCTACAAAGAGATTCCGGAAGCCGTTCATCGTGAACGATAGAGTTGACATAGCGCGCCTGGCGGGAGCTGACGGCGTACATCTCGGGCAGGATGACATCCCAATACGTGAAGCTCGCAAGATATTAGGCAAAGTGATCATTGGGATATCTGCCCGTAATCTGAAGCAGGCTAGAGATGCGGAAAAAAAAGGGGCTGATTACCTCGGGATAGGCCCTATTTATCACACAAAGACAAAAATAGAAAACGCTCCTATAGGTACCGGTGTTTTATCACGCATAAGTAAAAACACGAACATCCCATGCTTCGCCATAGGGGGTATTACTCGTAAAAACATCGGCAGCGTGCGCAAATCCGGAGGAAGTGCGGTCGCCGTAGCATCCGCGGCCATTAAGGCAAGAAATATTTATAGATCCGTAGAAAATATGAAAGAGGCTATTGATGACACAGCTTGACGCTGCTAGAAAAAAAATAATCACAGATAAGATGCGCGCCGTAGCAAAGCGTGAGGGTGTAAACGCGGAGTTTATATGTGACGGCGTATCGCGCGGGGTGATCATCATCCCCGCAAACAGCGGCCGCGATATAAAGAATCTCTGCGCGATAGGCAAGGGATTAAAAACTAAGGTAAACGCGAATATAGGCAGTTCTCTCGGATGTGAAGACATAAAAGACGAGGCGGAGAAGCTTGATGCGGCATTAAAAGCAGGCGCAGATACTGTCATGGATCTTTCAACAGGAGAAGACCTGAAAAGCATCAGAGGCCTGATACTTGAGAGATCGACGGTCCCGGTCGGGACCGTGCCCATATATGAAATAGTATCGGATATCATAAGATCCGGCATGGAGATATCGGACATAACGAAAGATGACATAATGGCCTGCTTAAAAAAACAGGCGGAAGAAGGGGTTGATTTCTTTACCGTCCACTGCGGCGTTACAAGAGAAGCGCTGCGGCAGCTACAGGAAGAAAAGCGGCTTCTTGATATCGTAAGCCGGGGCGGCGCGTTTCTGGCCCAGTGGATGATGAGAACCGGGCAGGAGAACCCGCTGTATGAATACTATGATGACGTACTGGAGATAGCTAAGGCCCATGATGTTACGTTGAGTTTAGGCGACGGTATGCGTCCGGGTTGCATAAAGGACGCGACGGACAGGGCTCAGATAACCGAGCTCATAACGCTTGGGGGGCTTGCCAGGCGGGCCCGGGATTTCGGCGTGCAGGTGATGATAGAGGGTCCGGGCCATGTCCCGATAGATCAAATAAAAGTAAATATAGAGCTGGAAAAATCACTATGCGACGGCGCGCCTTTCTATGTCCTCGGCCCCATTGTAACCGATATAGCCCCGGGATACGACCACATAACCAGCGCTATAGGCGGCGCTATAGCGGCATCGGCCGGAGCTGATTTTCTTTGCTATGTAACACCGTCGGAGCACCTCAGGCTGCCTACCATTGAAGATGTTCGTGAAGGCGTCATAGCATCCAAGATCGCGGCGCATGCCGCGGATATTGCAAAAGGGGTTAGAGGGGCAAAGGAGGCGGACAACGCCATTTCGCTTGCCAGGAAAAAAAGGGACTGGGAAAAACAGATCGAGCTGTCAATAGACCCGGACAAAGCAAGGATGTTCAGAGATAGTTCCAAAGTCAAGCCGGGTGATGATGTTTGCACGATGTGTGATAAATATTGCTCCATAAAAATATACGATGAAGCCTTAAAAAGCAAGAGGTAATAAAATGTCAATACTTGTAGTCGGCTCTGTCGCGTTTGACTCCATTGAAACACCGTTCGGTAAAGTTGAAAACGCGCTTGGGGGTTCTGCGACTTATTTCTCTATAAGTGCCGGCTATTTTGTCCCGGTAAACCTTGTTGCAGTGGTAGGAAAAGATTTTCCGGATAAATATTCATCGGTCTTCAAAAAACATGCCGTAAATATACAGGGCATGGAGGTCGTAGACGGTTCCACATTTCAATGGAAGGGCAAATACGGTACTGATCTAAGCAACCCGGAGACAATATATACACATCTGAACGTCTTTCAGGATTTCTCCCCTAAAATACCCCAGGAGTATAAGAAAAGTGATGTCGTCTTTTTAGCAAACATCGACCCTGAATTGCAGATGTATGTGCTTAAGCAGGTAAATAAACCGCGGTTGACTGCCTGCGACACTATGAACTATTGGATAGAAAACAAGAAAAACGAGCTGTTAAAGCTCTTGAAGAACATAGATATTTTCCTGCTTAATGAGGGTGAGGCGAGGCGGCTGGTAGATGAGCCGAATCTACTCAAATGCGGTAAAGCGATCCTGGGCTTAGGCCCTAAGAAAGTGATCATCAAGAAAGGCGAGAATGGTGTACTGCTATTTTCGCATAGTTCTGTATTTTCCACCCCGGCATACCTTCTGGAGACATTAAAAGATCCCACCGGCGCGGGCGACACATTTGCCGGCGGGTTAATGGGATATTTGAGAAAAAGCGGGCGTTTTACATCGGATTCCGAGATCAGAAAAGGGATAATATACGGCACGGTGCTGGCCTCATATACAGTTCAGGGTTTTGGCGTAGAAAGGCTCAGCGGTATAAATTACAGCGATATACAAAAACGTTATCACGATTACAGAAGATTGACCAGGTACTAGAGGGAACGCGGGTGTAATTCAATGGTAGAATACGAGCTTCCCAAGCTCGCTGCGTGGGTTCGATTCCCATCACCCGCTCCATAAATGAGCACATGACTTATGGAGCCGGCATTTTGCCGGCTGCGACATAAGTCATAAGTGCGAATTTACTCCGAAGCGTGCGAAGAAATTTTCGAAGAAAATTTCGAGCTCCTACGCGAGGAGATTCACGCGAAGGGTGAATTTGTCCCGAGGATGTGACGAACAGGAACGTCCGAGGGGCCAAAAAAATATTTATATTATGAATACAAAATTGCGTTTAGTAATAACTGGAATCGCACTCCTCTTCCTATCCGGTTGCGCGGCGACGGTCCCCATATTGGAACCAAGGAAAAGCCGCCTGCCTTCCGGAGAATACTACGAGGTCAAGAGAGGCGATACCCTCTGGTCCGTATCGAAGATGTACGATGTGGACATCAAGAAGCTCGTAGAGGCCAACCGTCTGCCTGACGCCACCAATATCAATGTGGGTCAAAAGCTTTTCATCCCTACGGTTACCCAGGTAGAGGGATACTCGAAGCCCGCCAGGATCACGGATTCCGCCGCAAAATTCTCATGGCCTGTATCCGGCAAAGTGATATCCCATTTCGGAGGCAAGAAGGGGACCGTGACCAATAAAGGGATAGACATAGAGGCCAGGCAGGGCAGTAAGGTTGTAGCCGCCGACAGCGGCATCATAAGTTTTGTCGACGAAGGCATGAAGGGGCTGGGTAAAACTATTATAATAGACCACGAAAACGGATTTTCTACGGTTTACGCCCATAACTCGGAAATACTGGTCCGCGCGGGGCAGAGGATCGATAGAAACCAACAGATCGCTAAAGTCGGTAAGACCGGAAGAGCTTTAAAACCATATTTACATTTTCAGATAAGGAAGGGGCATGAGCCTCAAAATCCTTTTTATTATCTTCCGTAAAAGGAAAGACATATGCTGATAGATCCTGTTGTAGGCGAAAGATTCTTCGGCAGAGAAGATGTGCTGGCTACCATCGAGAAGAGGATATCCGCGCTGAAAAGCGGGTACAGGCAGAATATCGCCATCACGGGACACAGGCTTACCGGGAAATCCTCCATACTTAATCACTTCCTTAATTTTTTTAAGGACGATGGAATCCTTCCGATATACCTGGAAGTATTCCCGGAGCCTTTCAGGCAGTTTGCTTCAAAATTCATCGGGACGCTGCTATACAATTATTTGAAATACAGTCGGCTGGAAGTCAGGGATGATCTGGATTACCTGATAAGCGAATGCGGAGACCGGATCCCGGAGACGGTATCTTCGATAAAAAATATTCTGAAGCAGATCTCCTCTGATGATATCGATGACGCGTATTCCGAACTTCTGAACCTCACTTCGCTCCTCAAAAAAGAGACTAATAGATCATGCGTTGTCATACTCGACGAATTTCATAATCTTTCCACCCTCGGCATACGCGACCCGTTTAAGGGATTCGGCAAGAAAATAATGACGCAGAAGGACACCTTATATATAGTAGCGAGCTCTGAGGTCACCTCCATAAAAAAAATACTTTCAGAAAAACTCGCTCTGCTTTTCGGAAACTTTGAAACAATAACACTGGGCGGATTTGACTGCAAGACAAGTGAGGCTTTTCTTAAGAAGAAACTTTACGCGGCAACCGTCGATCAGAGACTGCTTGATTTTATAATAGCATTTGCCGACGGACATCCGTTCTATCTGGACGCGCTTAGCGGAAAGATGAACGAGTTGACGGGAAACGCGCAGTCCGGAGAGGTCACGGTACAGACAGTGGTCCTGGCATTGGAGGAGCTTCTTTTTGATTCCAGGGGAACCCTCAACCAGTTCTTCATAAATCTGCTGCAGGATCTCCTTGATGCTAAATCAGAAAATTGCAGGGATGCGCTCATCGGTATCGCGCACGGTATACACAAACAGAAAGAGCTTTCCAGATGGGCCGGCTGCAGCACAAAGGAGATATCCAAAAATCTAAAAATCCTTACTGAGAAGAACCTTATCTACCGGTCGGGAAGCTTGTACAGATTTTACGACAAGGTCTTAAGGTTCTGGCTGCAAAAGGCTTACCACAAAAGAAGGACGACTCTGGTAAACAATATATCGGATAAGGCTATGAACTTCAGGGCTGACACCGCAAGCCTGATACAGCAGTTTTTCAATGAATCCCGCATGTGTGTGCCGGTAAGGATAAAGAACCTCCTGGATTCCTTCAATAATGAGATCGTTCATATAGGGTCTAAAAATCGCAGGCTTATTCGTTTTGACAGCACTGAGGTCGTGGAAGACAGGGGCAAAGACTTTATTGTCTGCCGTTTGAGGGAGAAGCTTATTCTTGTTTACTGCCCGCGCGGGAAGGTAGATGAAAATGATGTGCTAGATTTTATTTCGTACAGCATAAAATATAAACCTATGTTAAGCCGCAGGGTCATTATGACTCTTGATGAAATCGATATAAACGCGAAGATCATGGCAAAAGAGATGAAGATGCGGATATGGGACTCAGATGCGGTAAACGAGCTGCTGGATATCTACGGAAAGCAGAAAATAGTCAGGATCACGCAATGACCAGGATAGGAGTGATCTCGGATACGCATATACCGATCAACGCAAAGAAGATTCCGGATGAAATATATACTGCCTTTAAGGACGTTGACCTGATATTACATGCCGGCGACCTCATAGAGCTGTCCGTGCTTAATGACCTGAAAAAGTTGGCCGATACACAGGCTGTGCGCGGAAATATGGATTCCATGGAAACGCAAAGACATCTGCCCGTAAAAAAGATCATAAAAGTAGAAAAATTTTCAATAGGGCTGATACACGGATTCGGATCACCTTTTAATCTTATGGACAGGATAAAGGATGAATTTTCCGAAAAAGTAGACGCCATAGTCTTTGGTCATTCCCATGCTCCGGCAAACGAAGTCCGTGACGGAATACTTTACTTTAATCCCGGAAGCCCGACTGACAAGATATTCGCAAGATATAACTCATACGGCATGCTCACCGTCGACAAAAAAATAGAGGGAAGGATAATAAAATTAACATGAAGCAGGAACGCGGAATACCTGTCTTAAAGATCGAAGAAAATAATTTGCCGCTGGCCTGGGAAAAAGCTGTTTTATCCGCATGGGAAGAAGGTAAGGACATAAAGACAGAGTATGACAAGCATGGGGATCCGGCCAGCAAAGACTGCACGATGGTGATCGTAGTAAACGAGCCGATGAATGAGCCTCGTATTCACCGCGCATTTCCCGGGGGGCTGGAGGACCTTGAGATCTACAGACAGGAAGTCGTGTTCGGCATCCACGACCACTGGATCAACCCCGCAGAAGGCAAATGGACATATACCTATCATGAGCGCATCTTTGACTACAATATAGAAAATGACCGTATTGACCAGATAGACGCTGTAGTAAAAAAACTAACCCAAGTGCCTTACTCTAGAAGGGCTCAAGCCATCACATGGAATGTAAAGCTGGATCCCAAGACAGACGATCCGCCATGTCTTCAGAGGTTATGGTTCAGGATCACAGAGTCGCATTCCGGCCAAAAAACACTGAATATGAACACTCACTGGAGATCAAGAGACGCGTTTAAGGCATCCTTCATGAATATGTACGCCTTGACAGACCTTCAGCGTGTCATAGCCGAGAAGATCTCTAAAGAGCGCGGGGAAGAAATAGTACCCGGCAGATATGTGGATATAAGCGACAGCTTCCACATCTACGGCTCGTATCATGAAGACTTTAAGAAATTCCAACAGACGATAAAAGGCAGAGACTTTGCCAGCAGGACATGGCGGACAGAATTCGCAGAATCGTTCTTCGAAGACGCACGTAAAAAAATAGCGGCGGAGAAAAAGAGCTAGCTTATAAGCAATGTACATCGGAGATCAACATGCTCTGGATACAATTTATCATATGCGCGGCGTTCATCATCGCCTCCGGTTACAAGATGACCATATACGCCGATGATATCAGTAAGAAGACGGGTCTTTCATCGGGCATTATGGGAGTGCTTGTGCTGGCCTTCATCACTTCATGTCCGGAACTTGTCACCACATTGTCCTCTATCTCGATAGTAGACGCTCCGGATCTGGCAATAGGAGATCTCATAGGAGCCAACGCGTTCAATATCTTCGCTATTGCTGTTCTCGGTGTCCTGTGCGGCAAAGGCTCTATCATGAAGGGGCAGGGTAGATTAAATA